>CALVPE010000018.1 GCA_944350485.1 uncultured Bacilli bacterium | reverse complement strand
GAGATAAATAAAATTATGAAAAATTCTTTAATAGTAGTATTAATAGCTTTTGTATTAGTTATAATTAGTTGTTATATATATTATAATAATCCTGTTAGTTATGTTTCAATTGATATTAATCCTAGTATTATGTTAACGATAAATAGATTTGATAGAGTAATAAAAGTTGAGGGATTAAATGAAGATGCTAAAAAGTTAATAGAAAATATAAAATTATATGGTGTTGATATAGTTTTAGCAACAGAAAAAATCACTAATAAAGCAGTAGAACTCGGATATTTAGATAAAAATTTAAATGATAATGTTGTCTTAGTTTCTGCTTATTGTAATAACGAAGAAAAAAGAGAAAACCTTCAACAAAAATTTCATGATAATTTAAATAAAAAAGGAATACGTTCATTTATTGTTGATACTGAATTAACGGAAGAAGATGCTAAAAAATCTAATGAATATGGAGTTTCAGAAGCTAAAATATTGTTTGTGAAAAAAGCTATAGAACAAAATCCTGAATTAAAATTTGAAGATTTAATATATTTACCTGCAAGAGAAATAGCTAAATATATTGATGGATATGAAAATTTAAATATTAATAATAATGGTAATCAAAATAGTAATCAAGGCCATAATAATCAAAATGCAAATCATGGAAATAATAAAAAAAGCATATAAATTTAGGTAGTTGACTAATTTTTAAAGTAATAGTATTATTATATTGGGTCCATGATAAGTTTAATAATATTTAACTCACTATATTTTTATAAAATATTATTGTTTTAAGAGAAAGTGTTAACTAAGTTGACACTTTCTTTTTTTTACCATTTAAAACTATTGAATAAAAATATATATTTTTGTATAATTTAAATAGCGTTTAAAGGAGTAGTTATGGAAGAAAAAAAGAGAATTAAAAAGGAAAAAAAAGTTAGTAAAGCTCCAAAAGTTCAGACTATTTTTTGCGTTGTTAGTTTAGCTTTTATATTAGGTTGTTGTTGTTTTTATGGTAATCGTTTAATTAAGTATTATAAAATATATAATCCTAAAGATGAAAGTGGAGAAACTTTACTTACTTTATCGGCATCTATTATTAATAATTCGAGTATCGTTTATGAAGGTGATGGATTATATCTTAGTGGTGGTAATTATGTTTATAAAGGTAAGGATGTTAATAATTATATTTTATTATCAAATATGTTATTTCGAATTGTTAAAATTAATAATGATAAAACCATTGATTTAGTTTTAGATGATTATCTTAATAAATTAGAGTGGAATGATAAGATAGATAGTTTTGATAATTCTAGTCTTAGTAAGTATTTAAACGAGAAATTTTTAAGTATTTTAGATCAAAATTTATTAGTCAAAACAAGTCTTTGCAGTGATACTATTCCTGAATTAAATGAAATTACTTGCGATAAAATAACTAATAATAATTATGTTCGGGTTCTTGGAATTAATGAGTTTTTAAATAGCATTAGCAATGATAATAGTTATCTTATTAAAAATCGGGAATATTTATGGTTATATAATACTGGTAAAACTAATGCTTGGCATACAAATGGTATTAGTATCGGAAATGATGTTGTTACTAAAAATTATGGTGTTAAACCAGTTATTACTTTAAAAAATTCAGTTGTTTTATTAAAAGGGGATGGAAGTATTAATGATCCTTATCAAGTAAAAGAAGTTAAAGATAAATTAAATATTGGTACTTATCTTGATTTAAATGATCAAATTTATACTATTTATGAAGTAGGTGAAGATTATTTAAAAGTTGAAGCTAACTTAGTTTTAAAAGATCTTATTTTTGATAATCAAACTAATGAGTATAGTGCTAGTTCTTTAAAAGATTATTTAGAAAATACTTATCTTAAAAAATTAGGTCTTGATAGTATTTTGAAAGAAGTTTCTTTTGGAGAATATAAGGGAAAAGTTGGTCTTTTAACAAAAGATGATTTTAAATTTAATGACACTTTAAGAAATTATTATTTGTTAGATAAAGATTTAGATAATGTTCTTTTATATAATGGTTCTTTAAGAACTAGCAAAGTTAATGTTAAAAGAAATGTTAGACCAAGTTTAGGAATAAAGAAAGAATTAAAAATTATTAGTGGTAATGGTAGTAAAATGGCACCATTTATTGTGGAGGTTTAGATGCGTAAATTAACAATTTTATTTATCGTTATTGATGTTCTTGTTGCTTTTTGTTTTCTTCTTTTTTATGGACCTTTTGAAAGTTTTCGAAATACGCTTGTTAATACGGCTATGGTTACAAAGACCCATCAATATATTGCTTATACTTTTTATAGTGAAGATACAGTTCAAAAGATTATGGATTTAAATAAATTTATTCCTGTTGATGAAGATATTAATTTAGATGATATTATTATTGATACTGGTGAAAAGGATACTTATGATAATGAGTATGATGAAGCTATTTTAAAAAGAGAAGATGGAAATGAAGATTATAAGTATTTAAAAATTAAAATTGGAAAATATAATGCCCATTTAGTAGCTATTTATGATCCAACCAAAGTAAAGTTAATTACTTGTAAAAAGTTTAATACTAGTGATAAAAGTGGTAAAGAAACTATTTTAAAAATGTCTGAAAGAGAGGGAGCTGTTGTTGCTATTAATGGTGGTGGATTCATGGATTTAGATGGTTATGGAAGTGATATTCCAATGGGTTATGTTATTCGGGATGGTAAAGTTATTTGGAGTCAAGATAATAGTAAGCAAAATATTATTGGTATTAGTGAAGAAGGGAAATTGATTCTTGTTAATGCAACTGGGGAAGAAGCAATTGAACAAGGAATGCGAGATGGACTGCAATTTGGACCTTTTCTAATTGTAAATGGTGAGAGTATTAAATATCAAACTTCTGCTGGAGGTTATGATAGAGCGGCAAGAACTGCTATTGCTCAAAGAAAAGATGGGGTTATTTTGTTTTTAACAACAGAGGGAACACATGGAAGTGGACCAACAATGAAAGAAGTAGTTGATACCCTAAAATTATATGGAGCATATAATGCTGCTAATCTTGATGGAGGAACTTCAAGTCAAATGGTTATTGAAGGAAAACTTGTTAATAATCCAAAAAATGTTTTTGGTCAAAGTGTTGTTGGCGGAAGAAGAGTTGTAACTGGTTTTGGATTAGTTTTAGATGAATAAAAACTTACATGTTTAGCTTTAAACATGTTTTGTTTTAAATTAACTTAATCGATTGCTTTTAAAAGTTTTTTTCTATATAATGATTAGGAAGGTGAGAATATGGAGACTATAACTTATAATGCTTTAGAAAAAAAAGTTTTATCTTATACCCCTTTTGATGTTCATAAATTAAGAAGAGCTTATATTTATGCTAGTAAATATCATCAAGATCAAAAAAGAGCCAGTGGAGAACCTTATATAATCCATCCTGTTAATGTTGCTTATATTTTAGCAATGATGAATGCTGATGTGGATACCGTTATCGCTGGGTTATTACACGATGTCGTTGAAGATACTGAGTCTAGCTTGGAAGAAATTGAAAAAAAGTTTAATAAAACTATTCGATCTTTAGTTGATGGTGTAACTAAGATGACTAAATTTAGTTCTTCAAATAAAAAAGAATTAACAGCTAGTAATATTCGAAAAATAGTTGTAAGTTTAGTAAGAGATCCAAGGATAATTATTATAAAATTAGTTGACAGGCTTCATAACATGCGAACTCTTGAATATAAAAGTTTAGAAAAACAACAAGAAAAAGCTTTAGAAACCTTAGAAATTTATGTTCCGTTAGCTTATTATATTGGAGCTAGTAAAATAAAAGATGAATTAGAAAATATTTCTTTTCGATATTTAAAACCTAGTCTTTATGGTGATATTTCAAAACAAAGAGATGATTTAATTAAAGAAACAACTAACCTTTTAAATGATACTTTAGTAAAAGTAGTTGGTTTATTAAAGAAAAATGGTGTTAAAGTTAAATTAGAAATTCGTTATAAAGATACTTATAGTATTTATAAAAAAATAATAACTAATCATAAATTTGAAACTATTCACGATATTATATGTATTAAAGTTTTAACTAAAAATATAAAAGATTGTTATTTAGCTTTAATGTATATTCATGAAATTTATACTCCGATTAATAATTATTTTAAAGATTATATTGCTAAACCAAAAACAAATATGTATAAATCTTTACATACAACTGTTTTTGGACCAGATAATCGTCTTATTCAATTCCAAATTCGAACTTTTGATATGGAAAGAGTTGCTATTTATGGTTTAACTTCTTATTGGTTTAAATATAAGAATAATGCTTGCATCGAAATGCAAAAGGATTTAGAAAATAATTTTCAATTTTTTAAATCTTTAAAGGAATTAGATAGTACTATTCTTGATAATATTGAATTTTTAACACGTATTAAACAAGAATTATTTTCAAGTAATATTTATGTTTATACAACAAGCGGGGAAGTTATTGAATTACCAAATGGTGCTACAGTTCTAGATTTTGCATATAAAATTCATACTGATGTTGGTAATAATATGGTAGCAGCTATTGTTAATAATGAAGCGGTTTCTTTTGATTATGTTTTAGAGAATCAAGATCGAGTTCGTATTATTACCGATCCAAATGCCTATGTTCCTAAAGAAGAGTGGTTAAATAGTGTTATTACTACAAAAGCTAAAAATAAAATAACCGAGTATATGAAAGAAAATCAAGAAAAAGAAGATAAAAATACTAAAAATTAATTATTAAAATGTTAAATTAAAATTAATTGACAAACTTAGTTTTTTAAGTTAGAATAAGTGGCATTATAAGTGCTAAAAAGGAGAAGAAAATATGGATGATAAATTGAAAGAATTAGCCGATTTAATGTTTCCTAATGTGAAACATGATATTGCTTATTATGAAAATAAATATCCAAAAAGAAATTTAAAAGAAGGAGCTAGGGTTACAAGATTTGCTCCTAGTCCAACAGGATTTGTTCATATGGGAAGTTTATTATCAGCTTTTGAAGATTATAAAGCTGCAAAAGATACAGACGGTGTATTTTATTTAAGAATTGAAGATACTGATCAAAAAAGAAGTGTCGAAAACGGAATTGTAGGAATTTTAAACGATTTAAAAAACTTTGATATTATTCCTGATGAGGGAATGATTAGTGAAACAGAGAGTATTGGTAATTATGGACCTTATATTCAAAGTGAAAGAATGGAAATTTATCATACTTTTTGTAAGGATTTAGTTTTAAGAGGTTTGGCTTACCCTTGTTTTTGTTCAAGTTCAGAGTTAGATGAAACAAGAGAAATTCAAGAAATTAATAAAGAAAGAATAGGTTATTACGGTTCATTTGCTAAATGTCGTAGTTTAACAATTGAAGAAGCTATTAAAAAGATTAAAAACAAAGAAGAATTTGTAGTTCGTTTAAAATCTCCTGGTAACTTTTCCAATAAAATCGTTTTACATGATGAAGTAAGAGGCGATATTGAATTTCCAGAAAATGATTTAGATGTTGTTTTAATTAAATCAACGGATAAATTACCAACTTATCATTTTGCTCATTTAGTAGATGATCATTTAATGCGAACAACTCATGTTATGCGAGGAGAAGAGTGGATTGCTTCTTTTCCAATTCATGATCAATTATTTGAAATTTTTAACTTTGAAAAACCAAAATATGCTCATCTTGGTTTAGTTATGAAAATTGATGAAGAGGGAACAAGAAGAAAATTATCAAAAAGGAAAGATAAAGAAGCTAGTGTTGAATATTATCATAAAGAAGGTATTCCTAAAGAAGCTGTTAAATTATATTTATTAACAATTGCTAATTCTAATTTTGAAGAATGGTTAGATAGTAATCCTGATAAAAGTATTGATGAATTTAAATTTGATTTTAAAAAGATTAGTGCTAGTGGATCTTTATTTGATGTTCAAAAATTATTAAATATTTCTAAAAACTATTTAAGTCGTCAAAAAGCTAGCACTATTTATAATAATTTATTAACTTGGACAAAAGAATTTGATTTAGAATTTGCAAATATTTTAGAAAATAATAAAGATTATGCAATCAAAATTTTTAATATTGAAAGAGATACTTTAAAACCGAGAAAAGATTATTTAAGTTATTCAGATATTAAAAATCATGTTTGGTATATGTTTGATAAATATTTTAAAAATGTTGTTTATGATTTTCAAAAAATAAATCAAAAAGAAGATTTGAAAATTATTTTAGAAACTTATTTAACTAATTATTTAGATTTAAGTGATAAAGAAGTTTGGTTTAATAAAATAAAAGAAATGTGTGATAAATTAGGATATGCTTCTAATATTAAAGAATATAAGAAAAATCCTGAATTATTTAAGGGAAATGTTAGTGATATTGCAACTGTTTTAAGAGTTGCTTTAACTAGTAAAACTAATACACCTGATTTATATGAAATTATGATTTTACTTGGAAATTTAAAAATAAAAGAAAGATTTACGAAATGTTTAGAAAGCATTAAGTAACTTTTTTTGTGGTAATTTTTAGTTAAAATTGAGGTTTAATATGAAAAATGAAGATATTATTAAGAGTATAACAAAAAAATATAAAAAAGAGATTTGGTCAAGATTTAATAAAGGGATTAAAGAATTTAATCTTATTAATGAAAATGATAAAATTATGGTTTGTATAAGTGGTGGTAAAGATTCAATGCTATTAGCTAAATGTTTAGAAGAATTAAAACGTCATAGTTATTATAAATTTGATTTAGAATATGTAGTGATGAACCCTGGATATAAAAAAGAAAATTTAGATTTGTTAAAAGAAAATTTAAAGAAATTAAATATTAACGCTAAAATATTTGATAGTGACATCTTTGAAGTTTGTGAAAAAGTTTCTAAAGATAATCCTTGTTATTTATGTGCACGTATGCGAAGAGGATTTTTATATAGTAAAGCTTTAGAACTTGGGTGTAATAAGATAGCTTTAGGGCACCATTTTGATGATGTAATCGAGACTATTCTATTAAATATTTTGTATGCAGGTGTTTATAAAACTATGATGCCTAAGTTAAAAAGTACTAATTTTGAAGGTATAGAATTAATTAGACCATTTTATTATGTTCATGAAGAGGATATTAAAGCTTGGGTAAATTACTTAAATTTACATTTTTTAAATTGTGCTTGTAGTGTTACTAACGGAGAAGTTTCTAGTAAAAGAAAAGAAGTTAAAGAATTAATTCGTAGTTTGAAAAAAAATAATGAAAATGTTGATATTCATATTTTAAGAAGTAGTTTTAATGTTAATATAGAAAGTATTGTTGGTTATACTGATAGTGATGGTAATCATTTATTTTTAGATAAGTATTGATTAGATTGTTAATATAGAAAGGATAAATATATTATGACAACTAAAGGTTATATTAATGATTTTTATAAACAATTTGAAGAATTAAGTTATAAATTATATAAAGCTGATTTGACTATAAAAAGATTATCGGAGACAATTTCTATGCAAGTAGGTGAAATAAGGATTTTAAGTAGAAGATTAGAAACTGAAAAGCAAAAAAAACAAGAATTATTACTAGAAGTTAAAAAATTAAAAAATATTAATAAAAATAACGGTAAACCAAAAAGATTTATAAATAAAAAAATTTAATTATTTAATAAAAATTAATTGATTAATTAATTAGATTTTTTGAATAGTTGTAAAAATTTAATTTATATTAATAAATGTATTATTTTAAAAACTTCAGGATATTTAAATATGTAAAAAAATGTATTTTATTTGCAAAAAAAACGTAAAATCATGTAAAGTAATTGATTTGTTGATTTTTTTTTGATAAAATATTTAATGTTTATCAGTGAGGTGAATATGAGTAAGTATTATAAAAGTGAAATAGTTGAGGGTTGTGTAACTGGAATTGAAAATTATGGCATTTTTGTAACACTTGATGAATATTATAGTGGACTTATTCATATATCTGAAATATCTGATAGTTTTGTTAAGGATATTAATAAAGTTGTTGATATTGGAGAGACTATCCGAGTTAAAGTTCTTGATACTGATGATAATACTTTTCATGTTAAGTTGAGTATTAAAAATCTTGATTATCGTTTGAGTAAAAAAAATGAATTGTCTATTAGTGAGACGAAAAATGGTTTTTTGACATTGGAAAAAATGTTACCTGACTGGATAAAAATTAAACAAAATGAAAAAAAATCAAAAACATTATAAATTTTGTTGACATCTAGTTAAGAAAATGTTATATTTAGTAATGTCTTATGAAACGGGCGATTAGCTCAGTTGGTTAGAGCACTTGCCTTACAAGCAAGGGGTCATAGGTTCGAGTCCTATATCGCCCACCATTTATTATATGTTGCCGAAATAGCTCAATTGGTAGAGCAACTGATTTGTAATCAGTAGGTTACGGGTTCGATTCCTGTTTTCGGCACCATTTTATTATGTCGGAGAGATAGCGAAGTGGCTAAACGCGACAGAC
>CALVPE010000017.1 GCA_944350485.1 uncultured Bacilli bacterium | reverse complement strand
CGAAAAGCAATATCCTTTACATATTATGTTTGTATTAAAAAATGATGATGAGATATCAGGTTATACAAATTCAACAAATAAAAAGAAAAGTTTAAATAACGCGCGTCTAGATACATTGCGTGACACAAGTTGAGTGTGTGTGTTTACTAAACTTGCGTTAAATCATTATCGAATAAGAAAAAAAATAGCTATACAATTAATGACTTATCTAAATAAATAAAATTATAATTATAAGATAAGTAAATTATTTAAAAAAATAACAAAAGTATTTTATTTTTTAAAGATTTTGTCGATTGTATGGATTGTGAAATATGAATAAAGAATATATTTGTGATTGTAATTTTATACATAATGAAGCTGTTGCAATAGCACAAAATAAAATGATTGACGAAGATATATTTAATAAATTAATAGAGTTTTACAAAGTAATAGTCGATAGTATGAGAAGTAAAATATTATTTGTATTAGAAAAACATGAAATGTGTGTATGTGACATTGCATATTCTTTAGGAATAAGTAAATCATTAATTTCTCATCAACTAAAAAAACTAAAAAAAAGAATATTGTTTTGTATAGAAAAAAAGGTAAAGAAGTATATTATACTCTAGCTGATGAGCATATCAGATATATATTTAATATCGGATTAGAACATATAGAAGAATTTATTTAAAA
This sequence comes from uncultured Bacilli bacterium, assembly GCA_944350485.1. Taxonomy (GTDB): domain Bacteria; phylum Bacillota_I; class Bacilli_A; order RF39; family UBA660; genus RUG591. The sequence continues at coordinate 29,348 of CALVPE010000017.1, read as the reverse complement.
ATTATAAATTGTATTAGGAGGTCTTAAAAATGAAAACAGAAAAAAATATTTTATTTGCGTTTATATTAAATCTAGTATTTTCAATTTTTGAATTTTTTGGAGGAATATTTACAAATTCAGTGGCTATATTATCAGATTCTATACATGATATAGGAGATACTTTAAGTATAGGAATATCATTTTTTTTAGAGAAAAAAAGTAAAAAGAAACCTGATAATAATTATACTTATGGTTATATTAGATATTCGGTGCTTGGGGGATTAATAACAAGTGTAATTTTATTAGTTGGTTCAATTTTAGTTATTTATAATGCAATTGGAAGAATTATAGATCCAGTAGAAGTTAATTATAAGATGATGATATTATTTGCTATTATTGGTGTAGTAATGAATTTTATTGCAGCATATTTAACAAGAAAAGGAAACTCAATAAATCAAAAATCCGTGAATCTTCATATGTTAGAAGATGTATTAGGTTGGATAGTTGTTTTAATAGGTGCTATAACAATAAATTTTACAAATATAAAAATTATTGACCCAATAATGAGTATAGGGATAGCATTATTTATTTTAATAAATACTTTAAAGAATTTAAAACAAATTTTAGATTTATTTTTGGAAAAGATACCACAAAATATTAATATTGAAAAATTAAAAAAAAATTTGCAAGAAATTGACGGAATAAATGATATACATCATATACATATATGGAGTATAGATGGCTATAATAATTATGCAACAATGCATATAGTTACAAAATCAGATAATATAAAAAAAATAAAAGAAGAAATAAGAGAAGAGTTAGCGAAATATGGAATATGTCATGCAATACTTGAAACAGAAAATGAAGTTTGTGAAGATGTTGAGTGTAATCCAAATTTATATATTGAAGAAAAACATCGTCACCGACATCATCATTAAAAAGTACAATATATAAGTGAATTAATAATAGTCATTCGTTTAAAGATATTGCAACTAAACTAATGATTTATTAAAATAAACTAACTGTCGGTTGTGTTTATGAACTATCAGTAATAAAATAAAATTAACAATTAAAGGAGGAACTTTATATGTTAAACAAAACTCTTGAAGAAATGATTAGTTCTTTAATAAAAGAAAAAAATATGACACAAAATGATTTGGCAGAAAAAATGAATATTACTGATAAAGCCGTATCCAAATAGGAAAGAAATTTATCATGACTTGATATTAATTCTATTTCGAATAAGGCAATAGCAAAGTAGACTATATTATCAATATTGCTTTAGAAAGTAAAAAATATAAGCTAGAATTTATAAATACTAACTCTATATCTTATAAGTTTATAGTTTCATCAATAATATTTTTGAGAACGAATATAAAGATTTTTTTAAACAAGATATAAAAATTATTAAGAAAATTGTTGTATGAAAATAATGATTTTGTTAAAGTATTTAATTTTAACAGTAATCAACATTATTTTGGTTTTTACAAAGTTGAATTGATTATAATATATAAACAAAGCAAGTTGAGCGTGTGTATTTATTTAAATTATATTTAATTAAAAAATAATTTTAGAACAAAATATATTAATTAGGAGTAATGCATGGAAAAAATATATATTATTCAAATGTATTCAAAAACATTACCATCAAAGTTAATAAAAATAATAACAAAATATCAATATACTCATATAGGTATATGCTTAGATAAAAAGTGTGAAGTAATTTATTCTTTTGGAAGAAAGAATTTAAATAATTTTTTAAAAGGAGGTTTTATTCTTGAACAAAAGGAAGGAGACTTCTTTAAAAAATTTAAACAAACGATTTGTCGAATATATGAATTAGAAATTAATGAAAAACAATATTTAAAAATAAAAGATTATTTATCTTATATGGAATACAATAAAGATAGATATAAATATGATTTTTTAGGTCTTTTTTTAAGATTATTTAATATACCAGTTGTTTTTAAAAATCATTATGTGTGTAGTCAATTTGTAGCTGAGTTATTAGAAATTTTTGAAGTATCTAAATTTGAAAAGGAGATATGTTTTATAAGACCGCAAGACTTTGAAAAAATAGAAGGTATTAAAGAAATATATGTAGGAGAATATTTGTTTTATCGAATTAATCAATAATTATTAAAATATTTATCATATCATTTATTTATATTGCTATTTAAAAATAAAAAACAAAAAAATTAAATAATTTATTGAATTATTTAATAGAATATAGTAAGATAATTACAAGGAGCTGATGTTATGCTAATAGATATATTACAAATTTTAGGTGGTTTCATTGTAGGTGGAATTGTAGGTTTCTTTATATCTAGAAAAGTATTAATGAAATATTTAAAGAAAAATCCTCCAATAAATGAGGATATGATAAGAACGCTTATGAGTGGCATGGGAAGGACCCCAACACAAAAACAAGTTAATCAAATGATGAAACAAATGCAAAAATATATGTAGTTAATATAAAAAGTAAAAGAGATAATAATAGATACTTTATTAATAGAAAGTAATTGGTTGATGGAAAATTACAATAAAGCCTATTTATCTACTCTTGGTTTGGATCTAATAAATCCCGGTTAAAACCGTTATCTAATTAAGTTAAAAAAAGGATGGTACCGTGCATTAGCACTCCTTATTGTACTATTCCTTTTTTATTTTTAGGAGGAGCTATGTTAAAAAAATATTTTACAGATGAAGAATATAAGAGTTTAAGAGAAAATAAAGATTTATTATTTAAAACTTTAGAATTAGTTCTAAGATTATTTGATGATAAGGTTGATAAAGGAGGTTTACCTTATTTAAATCATTTATTTAAAGTTTATAGTAATGTCTTAGACTATGATGAAAAGGTAATAGCATTATTGCATGATGTTGTTGAAGACACAGATGTCTCGTTTGAAGATTTAAAAGAATTTGGTTATCCAGATTGTTATGTTGAAATTTTAAGTTATTTGACAAAGAAAAAAGGTGAATATTATCCTGATTATATAGAAAGAATAATAAATAGTAATAATATACATGTTTTAAATATTAAAATGGCTGATTTAAAACATAATATGGATATAACAAGAATTAAAGAACCAACTATCAATGATTATGAGAGAGTAAATAAAAGATATTTACCAGCTTATAATAAAATTCAAAATAAAATGGCTGAATTAGCAAAAGGAGAGAAAAGAAAATGATTGATATAAAATATTTAAGAGAAAATCCAGATGTTGTTAAAGAAAATATAAAAAAGAAATTTCAAGATGAAAAGTTAGGGTTAGTTGATAAAGTAATTGAACTTGATAAAAGATCAAGAGAATTAAAAACTAAAGGGGATAATTTAAGAAGTGATCGTAAGAAGATAAGTGATGAAATAGGAAAACTTTTTAAAGATGGTAAAAGAGAAACAGCTGAACTTAATAAACAAAAAGTAACTGAGATTAATAATCAATTAATTCTTTTAGAAAAAGAGGAAGAAAATCTTAATCAAGAAATAAAAACTATTATGATGACTATTCCAAATATTATTGATTCAAGTGTTCCAATTGGTAAAAATGATTTAGAAAATGTTGAAATTGAAAAGTTTGGCGAACCAGTTGTCCCAAATTATGAAATACCATATCATGCTGATATTTTGGAAAAAATGTCGGGACTTGATAAAGAAGCAAGTGGTAGAACTAGCGGAAATGGTTTTTACTATTTAATTGGAGATGCTGCTAGAGTTCATAGTGCTATGATATCTTATGCTAGAGATTATATGATTGAACATGGTTTTACTTATTGTATTCCACCTTTTATGATTAGATCAGAAGTTGTTTCTGGAGTTATGTCATTTACTGAAATGGAAAATATGATGTATAAAATCGAAGGAGAGGATTTATATTTGATTGGAACAAGTGAACATTCAATGATAGGTCGTTTTAAAGATCAAATTATCAAAGAAGATAGTCTTCCGATTACTTTAACAAGCTATTCACCTTGCTTTAGAAAAGAAGTTGGAGCACACGGTATTGAAGAAAGAGGAGTTTATCGTGTTCATCAATTTGAAAAACAAGAAATGGTCGTTCTTTGTAAACCTGAAGAATCTATGGAATGGTATAATAAAATGTGGAAATTATCCGTTGATTTTTTTAGAAGTTTAGATATTCCAGTAAGAACTCTTGAATGTTGTTCAGGTGATTTGGCAGATTTAAAAGTAAAATCATGTGATGTTGAAGCTTGGAGTCCAAGACAACAAAAATACTTTGAAGTTGGTTCTTGTTCTACCTTAGGAGATGCTCAAGCAAGACGCCTTGGTATTAGAACAAAAGGCAAGAACGGAACATATTATGTTCATACCTTAAATAATACAGTTTTAGCTAGCCCAAGAGCCTTAATTGCCTTTTTAGAAAATAATTATCAAGAAGATGGAAGTATAAAAATACCAGTTGCTTTAAGACCATATATGGGTGGTTTAGAAGTTATTAATTCAAAACAAAAGTAATAGTTTTATGAGTATAATTTTATACTCTTTTTTATTAAAGTTTAGGTGGCAAAAAAATGATTTTAGTATTAAAATAGAAAAAAGTAAATTTTTTTTATTTAAAATTTATGCAGTATTAACGTAAATTTTATAAGTTTATGTTATAATAAACTTAACTTAGAAAAAAGTCTGTTTTAATGGGAGTATATATGAAAAAAAGTGATAATAAAAATAAAGATTATTTAAAAATATTAAGGGTTGGTTATTTGGTTTAGTATTAATAATGGCAGGATATATTTTTACTAATGCTTTTATTCCAATTGTTACTGCAAAACTAGTAACAAGTTTAACTGATTTTGCTATCAATAATGCTATTTCATTAGCCTTGTTATTTTTGATACTATCATTATTTCAAATTTTATTTAGAAAATTAATTGATATTGTTTTCTTTAAAAAAATTAAAAGTAAAATTATTTATAATATAAGAAGCGATTGTATAAAATCTATTTTCCAAATGAAAATGGTAAATTTTGATAAATATTCATCAGGAGAATTTACTGAAAGACTAAAAAATGAACCGGAAAATATATCAACTATTATAAGTGTTGTACAATATAGTTTTTTCAGTATGGTAGGAGATATTATAATTTTAGGTTATGTATTCTATCTGAATATAATTATTGGTTTAGTTTACTTAATTTGTATTTTTGTAGTATATTTTTATGAAAAAAGAGCATTTGCAAATCATGAAAAACTTAGTAAAGAAATAAGTAAATTAAAAGATAAAAATTCTACATTGTTAAATGAATCAATGCGTGGAATAAGAGATATTAAGATATTGAATATAACCAATTCTTTTGAGAAGTTAGTAAATAATAATTTAAAAGAAACGACAGATTATGATACAAATTTAAGTGTAAATTATGGAATTATATTGAATCGTGTTGAAGTTATTAAAACATTTGCAACAGTTTCGGTAGTAATTTTGGGCATTTATTTAGTTAGTATTAATAAATTAACGGTTACAAATTTATTGATTATATTTATGTATAGAACTGAAATATTTTCATTAATACTTTCTTATACTTCTATAAAAGAATATTTGGTTAAATATAAAGTTGCTTCTTCAAGAATATTCGAATTGATAAGTGATAAAAAATTTAGCAAAGAAGAATTTGGTAATCATGAATTAGAAAATGTTAAGGGAAAAATAGAAATAAAAAATTTAACATTTGGATATGATAAAAAACAAGTTTTAAATGGAGTAAGTTTAACAATTAATCCAAATGATACGATTGCTATAGTTGGCGCAAGTGGAAGTGGAAAAACAACATTATTTAATTTATTAAGTAAAAGTTATGAAGTTCCAAATAATATGATTTATATTGATGATATTGATATAAATGATTTAACACAAGATAGTATTAGAGATAATATATCAGTTATTACACAAAATCCATATTTATTTAATTTAAGCATTAAAGATAATTTTAAGCTAATTAATTCAAAGATAACTAATAAAGAAATTATAGAAGTGTGTAAAATTGCTCAAATTCATGATTACATAGAAACATTACCTAATAAATACAATACGATTTTAGGAGAAGGTGGTGTTAATTTATCAGGTGGTCAAAAACAAAGATTAGCAATTGCTAGAGCATTGATAAAAGGAAGTAAAATAATTTTGTTTGACGAAGCTACAAGTGCTTTAGATAATATTACTCAATCAGAAATTCAAAAATCTATTAATAATATTTCAGATAATTATACAATGATTATTGTTGCACATAGATTATCAACTATTAAACAATGTAGCAAAATATATGTGATGAATGATGGTAGAATAGTTGGTGTAGGAACTCATGAAAAATTATTAGAAAAAAATAAATATTATCAAAAATTATATAGTCAAGAATTAGTATAGTAAACAAGATATTATAAATGAACAACAATTTAAATTTATATATAATTCTTTAAAAACAATTATCAAGAAAATCATATATAAAAATACAGATCTCTTTAAGGACATATATTGGCGGAAATAAACTAATTAATATTAAATAAAATTTATAAATATAATAAATAGAGGAGGAAATATGAGAATAGGGGTTTTTGATTCAGGATTAGGTGGTTTAACAGTTTTAAAAACTTTAATAAAAATGTATCCTTGTAATGAATATATTTATTATGGAGATACTAAGAATTTACCATATGGAGAAAAGGCAAAAGAAAAACTTTTCGAACTATCTTTAAATATAATAAAATTTTTTGAAACTAAAAAAGTTGATTTAATTATAATTGCCTGTGGTACGATTAGTTCCTGTTGCTTTAAAGAACTTAAAAGTATCACCAATATACCTATTTATGATATCATCACCCCAACTATTAATTATCTTAATAAATTAAATTATCAAAATATAGCTATATTTGCTACTAAAAGAACTATTGATACACACATTTTCAAAAAAAATCTACATCAAAAACAAGTTTTAGAAATAAAAACTTCGGAATTTGTTCCAATGATAGAAAATAAGAATTTAAATTTAAATATTATTAAAAATTATTGTTTAAAAATAATAGATTACGATATTTTAGTTCTAGGCTGTACGCATTATCCTATTATTGAAAAGGAAATAAAAAGTTATTTAAATAATAAAACTAGCATTATCAATATGGCAAATTGTTTAGTAAATAGTTTAAATTTAACTAATAATAATTCTTTAAAAGTTAATTTGTATTTTAGTAAATTAGATGATAATTTATTAGAAAACATTAATAGTATTTTAGATATTCCTTATAATATAATTGAAAATGACAATCAATAATTTATTTATATTAAATAAAATATACTTGTAAATAAAAATAGATAATTAAAACTTCTCAAGTACTTATGAATAAAGTTTTTTGAGAAGTTTTTTACTTTTTTAAAAGTGTGTACTTTGACTGTTACTTTATTTATAAAATTTTAAAATTGACATAAAATAAAAAAATTAGAAAAAAATATAGTAAATATATTCTAATTTAATTAATTATCATTTTAGGATTATCATCGTTAATTATGTTGGTAGAAAAATTAATTTAAAAATTGATTTAGACTTTATAGTCGGTTATATAGCTACAAAAAATAAAAAATTACATTAAATTAGTCTTTTGTTTTGATTCTTTATTAAAATAAAAAATTTAATATTAACAGAAACAATTTGACAAGGCATAAATAAGTGTTATAATAAATACATAAATATTTTGATTAGGACATGGTTTATTAAATTCTTTTTAAGAGAGTTAGTGGTTGGTGTAAACTAATAAAGTTTTAATAAGTTACTACCTATGAATAGGACTTGAAAGAGATTCCCGGCTTAGTTAGTCGTTAAAAAATTAAGTAAAAAAAAGGATGGTACCGTGTCTTTAGCACTCCTACATAAGTAGGTGTGTTTTTTATTAGGAGGAGATTATGATAAATATTAAAGAAGATGAAAAATTAAGTGTTTTAAATCATTCTTGTGCTCATTTAATGGCTCAAGCAATAAAACATTTATATCCAAATACTAAATTTTGGGTAGGACCAGTTATAAGCGAAGGTTTCTACTACGATATTGATTTAGAAAATAAAAAATTAAATGAAGATGATTTAAAAATTATTGAAAAGGAAATGAAAAAAATTAGTAAAGATGGCAAGAAAATTATTCGTCATGAAATTAGTAAGGAAGAAGCTTTAAAAAAGTTTCAAGATGATCCTTATAAAATTGATTTAATTAATGAAATGGAAAATGAAACAGTTATTTCTTGCTATACTCAAGGTGATTTTACTGATCTTTGTCGAGGCCCTCATGTTGAAAGTGTTAAAGAAATTAAATGCTTTAAATTATTAAAAGTTAGTGGAGCTTATTATAAAGGTGACTCTAAAAATAAAATGTTACAAAGGATATATGGAGTAGCTTTTTATAATGAAGAAGATTTAACAGCTTATTTAACTGAATTAGAAGAAGCAAAAGAAAGAGATCATCGAAAAATTGGTTCAGCTTTAAATATTTTTATGTCTCATGATTTAGTAGGAAAAGGTATGCCACTTTGGCTACCAAATGGAGCTTTAATTCGCAAAGAACTTGAAAACTATATCTATGAAAAAGAGCAAAAAATGGGTTATTTTCATGTTTATACTCCTTGTGTTGGAACGGTTGATTTATATAAAACTTCCGGACATTGGGATCATTACAAAGAAAACATGTTTCCATCAATGAAAGTTGATGAAGAAGAATTTGTTTTAAGACCAATGAATTGTCCTCATCATATGTTAATTTATAGTAATGAAATTCATTCTTATCGTGATTTACCAATTAGAATAGGTGAATTTGCAACCGATTTTAGGTACGAAGCAAGTGGAGCTGTTAAAGGACTTGAAAGAGTACGTTGTATGTGTCAAAATGATGCTCATTTATTTGTGACTCCTGAACAAATTGGTGAAGAATTTAAAAAAGTTGTCTCTTTAATTTTAGAGGTTTATAAAGATTTTGGTATTAAAAATTATAAATTTAGATTATCACTTCGCGATCCAAAAGATAAAGAAAAATATTTTGATGATGATACGATGTGGAATGAAGCTGAAAACAAACTTCGTGAAGTTCTAAATGATTTTGGTTGTGATTACCAAGAAGCTATTGGAGAAGCAGCTTTCTATGGACCAAAGCTAGATGTTGAAGTAAAACCAGCTGTTGGACCAGAAATAACTTTATCAACTTGTCAGTTAGATTTCCTTTTACCAAGAAGATTTAATTTATTTTATATTAATTCAAATGGTGAAAAACAAACGCCAGTTGTTATACATCGAGCTATTTTTGGAACCTTTGATCGTTTTACAGCCTTTATAATTGAAGAAACAAAAGGAGCTTTCCCATTATGGCTTGCTCCAGTACAAATTAATATTATCCCAGTTAACAACGAATATCATTTAGAATATGCTAAAACTATCCAAAAGTTATTAGAAGAAAATAAAATTCGCGTTAAACTAGATGATCGAAATGAAAAATTAAGTTACAAAATGCGTGAAAGTCAAACTAAAAAAATACCTATTTCTTTAATAATTGGCGATCAAGAAAAAGAAAATAAAACAATAAGTTATAGATTATTCAAAAGTCAAGAAACAACAACTCTAAATTTAGATGAATTCTTAGAATTTGTTAACCAAAAAATAAAAAATAAAGATTAATAAAAAAAGTGTTTAAAACCTAATTTCGTTTAAACACTTTTTAAAATATCTTCAACTAATTCAAAAACTTGATTATGATTTTGAATTGAAACATTAAAAATTCTTTGACTAACTTTTCCAACAGAATAACCTTGATAATCTTTTAACATAAAATAATCATTTTCATTATCGCCAATAGTATATATATCTTCTTTTAAAATATTTAGCTTTTTTTCTAAATATTTAATAGTTTTGCTCTTATTAATTCCTTTGTTTTTTAAACAAAAATAAGTTATATTATCATGATCATAAACCAAAAAATCATAATCAAGATATTTTTCTTTTAGTTCATAGAATTTAAATTTAAATTCATTAGTAATAAAATCGGTATAAACAACAATATTACAACCTAAAATGTTGTTATCAATATAAGTATCATAATAATCATCTGGATAAGAATATTGAATTTTTATATAAGAAACTAAATCTTTTAATTTAATAAATTCTTCTAAAATATTTTCATTTAAGTTATATTTTTTTATAATCTGATCTTTATTATCATAAATAACTGAACCATCGGAACAAGATAAATAATCATAAGAAATATTGTATTTTAAACACATTTTTTTCAAGGAATTAAAACTTCTTCCAGAAGATAACATAAATAAATTTTTGTTTTTTCTAAATTTATTAATTGCTAAAACATTTTTTTTAATATTATCATCATCTATATAAAAGGTATTATCAAAATCACTTACCAATAACTTCACTAAAATCACCTAATTCATTATAACAATTTCTAAGAGAACTGTCGATAAAATTTGTCTTAAAAGAAAAAATATGTTATAATATAAACATTTTTAGGGGGACTATTTATGAATTTTAAATTATTTTTATTAGAAATATTATTAGCATTTGTCTTATTTTTTATAATGTTATTTTTAAAAAAGAAAAAAGAGGAAACAATAATTATTTTAATACCTAATATTTATATGATTATAGTTGCAAGTTGTTTTAACTTTTTAAAAAATTATACCTTTTTAATAATTGTTTTTTATTTACTGATTGATATTTTAAATATCTTTCTAATTTCTAAAAAAGAAACTTTAGTTAATGATGAAATTTACTTTAAAGATATCTTTTTAATTTTTATAATAAGTTTAATTATTCATAATTTTTATTTATTAAAAGTTGAAAATCCCTTTATTAATATTAATGAATTTAAAAATTTTATTTGGGCTTTAATTATAATTTATCTTTATAATATTTTAAAAAAAGATCAAATTAAAGATAGAAAAATGGCTAGTGATAGTTATGATAAACGCTATGAAGAATATGTTGTTTTAAACTATGCTAGGTTTAAAAATAAATATGGTTATTTAATTAAAAATAAAAATAAAAATGTTTTAAATGTTTTATATAGTTTTATGATTTTTGAAAATTATTATCATTCCGATTATAAAAGATTATTAGTTAAGTTAACAAATAAATTTACCAATAGTAATGTTTCAGGTCTTATGCAAGTAGAAAGCAATCATTTTTTAACTGATGAAGAAAGTATTATAATTGTTAAAGATAAATTAGTTTTAAAATATAATAAGATTAAGAAATTAGCTGATGATAAAATAGTTGATCTTTTAATTAAAGAAAAATATCAAAATTTAGAGGATATTAAAAAAATTAAGAAGATTTTAAGTATTATTGAGAAATTTAATAAAGATTAATTTGGTTAAATATGTAAATGTATATATAATGTAATCTAGAATTAATATAGCACAATATAATAGAGAAATAATAAGATAAAAAAAATAAAAAATCAAAAAAATAATAAGAACATCTCATTATTTCTTTTAGTAATAGTTAAAGTAGGAAAAATAAAATATATTTTAATTTAAAAATTTAATATATCTTAATTTTAGGTTTAAAAATTTTTAAAATTATTATATAATATTTATGTTTTGGAGGAATTATGTTAACAAAGGAAGAAGTATTGCATGTTTTAGATTTAGCAAGACTTGAAGCAAGTGACGATGAAATAACTAAATATCAAGTTGAGTTAAAAAAAATGCTTGATGAAATAGATAAGATTAAAGAATTAGATGATTTTGATGAGGAATTAATGATTGCGCCTTGGACTAATAATTGTAGTTTAAGAGATAATGCTAGTTTAGAAATAGCTAAGGTTGATATTTTGAAAAATGTTCCTAGCAAAAAAGGTAATTTTGTGGTTGTTGATGTTGAGGTGTTAAAAGATGAGTAAATATTTAGATTTAGATCTTAAAATTATTCATGATTTATTAGTAAAAAAAGAAATTAAACCTATTGATTTGGTAAATGAAAGTTTTGAAAGAATTAATAATAATGAATTAAATGCTTTTATAACTATTGATTATGAAGGAGCTAGAAAAAAAGCTTTAGAACTTGAAAAAATAGATGTTGAAGAAGATAATTTATTATTTGGAATACCAATTGCAATTAAAGATAATATTATGGTTAAAGATTTAAAATGTACGTGTGCTAGTCATATTTTGGAAAATTTTATTAGTATTTATGATGCCAGTGTAATTGATTTAATAAATGAAAAAAAGATGATTATCATCGGTAAAACTAATATGGATGAATTTGCAATGGGTTCTACTAGTGAGACAAGTTATTTTGGTTGTCCAGTTAATCCTTGGAATAAGAAAAAAGTTCCAGGTGGATCAAGTGGTGGTTCAGCTGTTGCAGTTAGTAGCCATATTACACCTTTAGCTTTAGGATCAGATACAGGAGGATCAATTAGGCAACCAGCTAGTTTTAATGGTATTGTCGGAATGAAACCAACTTATGGACGAGTATCGCGCTTTGGTTTAGTTGCTTTTGCATCAAGCTTAGATCAAATTGGTCCTATGACTAGAAATGTTTATGAAAATGCTCTTTTATTAAATGCTATTTCCAAAAAGGATGATAAAGATTTAACAAGTGTTGAAACAAGTGAAGATTTTACAAGATTAATTGGTGATGATATTAAAGGAATGAAAATTGCTATTCCTAATTATTTTGTAAGTAAAATTGTATCAGATGAAGTACTTAATAAATTTAAAGAAATTATTGAATTATTAAAAGTAAGTGGTTGTCAAGTAGATTATGTTGATATTAATCATATTGATAAAGCTCCGATTTTATATCAAATAATCGCAATGGGAGAAGCTAGTAGTAATTTAGCAAGATTTGATGGAATTAGGTACGGATTAAAAGTTGAGGCTAAAACTTTAGAAGATTTATACAAAAAAACTAGAAGTTTAGGCTTTGGTGTTGAAGTAAAACGTCGTATTATGGTTGGTTCTTATATTTTAAGTGGTGAAAACGCTAAAATATATTATAATAAAGCTTTACAAATTCGCGATGATTTAAAGAAAAGTTTTGATAGTATTTACAAGGATTATGATTTAATTTTAGGTCCTGCCAGTAGTCGAGTTGCTTATGATTTAAATTTAAATAACGATGATCCTTTAAAATGTTTTATGGATGATATTTTAGTGATGCACGCGAATATGGGTGGTTTTCCAAGTTTAGCTCTTCCAATGGGTTTAATTGATGAATTACCAATTGGTCTTCAGATTATGGGAAAACATTTTGATGAAGCAACTATTTACAAGTTAGCTAGTTTTATTGAAAAAAAATTAGATTTAAATTTGGGAGGAATAAAAAATGAATTATAAAAAAACAATTGGAATTGAAGTTCATATGGAACTTAAAACCAAAGAAAAATTATTTTCTCCAACCATTAATAACTATGGTAATTTAGCTAATTCTAATGCGAATATTATTGATTTAGGATATCCAGGAACATTGCCAACTTTAAATAAAGAAGCAGTTTTTCTTGCAGTTAAAGCAGCTACTGTTTTAAATTGTAAGATTAGAAAAATTCAACATTTTGATCGTAAAAATTATTTTTATCCTGATAATCCAAAAAACTTTCAAATTACTGAAGAAAGAAAACCGATTGGTTATGATGGATATGTTGAAATTGATGATGATGGTATTAAAAAAAGAATTGAAATTTTAGAAATTCATATGGAAGAAGATACCTCAAAAAGTATTCATTCAAAAGAAAAAACTTTATTAGATTTTAACAGAGCTGGTGTTCCTTTAGTAGAAATTGTTACTAAACCATGTCTTCATACAGCTAAAGAAGCTATTTTATATTTAGAAAAATTAAGAGAACTTTTACTATATGCTGGTGTTAGTGATTGTAAAATTGAAGAAGGTTCTATGCGTTGTGATGCTAATATTTCAATTAGTAAAAATGAGAAATTAGGAACAAAAATTGAAGTTAAAAATATTGGTTCTATTACAAATGTTGGATTAGCAATTGATTATGAAGCTAAAAGACAAGAAGAAATACTTGAAAATAATGAAACTTTACATGAAGAGACAAGACGTTATGATGCTAAACTTGCTAAAACAATTTTAATGAGAGTTAAAGAAACTGGAAATGATTATCGTTACTTTCCAGAACCTGATATTCCTTATCTAGTTTTAACTGAAGAAATTATTAAAAATATTCAAGATACTATTCCTACCAGTGCAGATATTAGAAGAGAAAAATATTTAAAAGCTGGAATAAGTCCTATTAATATTGAAAAAATAATTGCTAATAAAAATTTATCTGATTATTTAGAACAATTCACAAATATTAATTTAAAAACAGCATCTAATTTATTACTTGGGGATGTTCAAGCTCATTTAAATAAAATCAATAAATCAATTTTTGAAACAAATTTTACAAAAGAAAAAATGATTACTTTAGTTAAATATTTAGATGATGGTATAATTAGTCACAAAAATTTTAAAGATATTGTTGGTGATGTAATTGAAACTGATAAAGAAATAGATGATATCTTAAAAGAAAATGGTATTAAGAATGTTGTTGATAATAGTTTAGTCTTTAACATTATTCAAAAAGTTATTAATGAAAATCAAAAAGTAGTTGAAGATTATAAAAATGGTAATGAACGTTCTTTAAAATTTTTAATGGGACAAGTTATGAAAGAAAGTAAAGGATCAGTTAATCCAAAGGTTGCTAATGATCTTTTAGTCGAAGTTTTAAATAAATAAAAAATATAAATAAAGTATGTTAATTTATTCAAATTTATCTTTTAGGTATAACATATTTTATTTTTTTTGTTCTTAAATATTAAGGGGGGTTAACCGGTTAACCAAATAGTTTGATAGTTTGAAAAAAATTTTTGCTTAATTTTTTTAATAAATTAATAATATAAATTATTTTGAATAATAAAAGCAAAAGAGAATTTTAATTTTTATTTAGTATCTCTTAAGTTTTAAGAATCATTTTTTGTAAATATAGTTTGTAAGTATATAGTAAAATATTTGTTTTTAATATAGAAGTAGTTTTTAGTAGTTAATAGCTTCATATGCTAATAAATATTAGGTTAACATATAATACATAATAAAAATTAATTAAAAATTGAGCATTCATAGCCAATTTTTCTATGTTTAAATTGATAAATAATTTTACTTTAAAAGAAAAAAAGAGTGTAAGTAGGAAAAAATTATTGTGTATAATTCTTATTTTTAATGGGAATTTACTATAAAATCAATAAAAAATCAAAAATGTTTCAAAAAAGGTAAAAAATTGCTTGATTTTAGTAATTTACTATGCTAAAATACTAATCGTGTTTGATTGCTTAGATGTGCAAGGTTGCCGATACACGAGGAGACGTTGTTCGGGTTATTTGCATGGAGCAAGCCTATACCAGATATAGACGAAGGGAGTGACATGATATGTCAAAACAAGTAGTTCGCATTAGATTAAAAGCGTACGATCATAGAATACTTGATAATGCTTGCCAAAAAATCGTTGAAACTGTTAAAAGATCAGGCGGAGAAATCAGTGGACCAGTACCACTTCCAACTGAAATTGAAAAGTTTACAATTTTAAGAGCAGTTCACAAGTACAAAGATAGTCGTGAACAATTTGAAATGAGAACACATAAAAGACTAATCGATATCAAAAATCCAAGTAAGGAAATTATTGATGCCTTAACCCATCTTGATTTACCAAGTGGTGTTGATATTGATATTAAACAAAAATAATTGAAAGAGAGGAAAGAAAAATGAAAGGAATCTTAGGTAAAAAGATTGGAATGACTCAAGTATTTTCAAAAGAAGGTAAACTAATTCCTGTTACTGTTGTTGAAGTTGAACCAAATGTAGTAACTCAAATTAAAACAGTTGAAAAAGATGGTTATGAAGCAATTCAAATCGCAGCTTTTAGTGCCAAAGAAAAAAATACTAATAAGGCTAAAATGGGTCATTTAAAAAAAGCAGGTGTAGAACCTAAGCGCTTCTTAAAAGAAATAAGGGGAGTAAATATTAAAGATTATACATTAGGTCAAGTAATTGATGCTAGTATATTCGAAAGTGGAGAAATGGTTGACGTTTCAGGAATTTCTAAAGGTAAGGGATTTCAAGGTGTTATTAAACGTCACAATCAAACTCGTGGACCTATGGGGCATGGTAGTCAATATCATCGTGGAGTTGGTTCAATGGGTACACTTCTTCCAATGCATGTATTAAAAGGTAAGAAATTACCAGGACATATGGGACATGAACTTGTAACTGTTCAAAATCTTGAAGTTATTAAAGTTGATTTAGAAAATAATGTTATTTTAATTAAGGGAAATGTACCAGGTCCAAAAAAATCCTTAGTAGTAATTAAAACAGCTGTTAAAAATCCTGATAAAATCAAGGAAAAGGTTGATTTAGTTTTCTATGAAGTAGAAAGTCCAGAAACAACTACTGAAAATGCTGATAAAAAAGTAAATACTGACGTAACTAGTGAAGTAGAAGTTAAGGAAGAGGAATCCAAACAGGAATAACTGTTGAGATAGGAGGATTAAAGTATGGAAAAACTAGATATTAAATTAAACAAAGAAGTTTTTGCGATTACCCCAAATGACAACGTTGTTCGTGACGCAATTCAAGTTGCGAGATGTGGTCTTCGTCAAGGAACTTATAAAGTTAAAAATAGAAGTGAAGTTTCTGGTGGTGGTCGTAAGCCTTGGAGACAAAAAAGAACAGGACGTGCAAGACAAGGTTCAATTCGTGCTCCACAATGGCGTGGTGGTGGAATAGCTTTAGGTCCTGTACCAAGAGACTATTCGCTAAAAATGAATCGTAAAGAAAGACAATTGGCATTAAAATCAGCTTTATCGTATAAAGTACGTGATAAAGAACTAATTGTAGTTGATAAAATTGAATTAGAAACTCCAAAAACAAAGGAAATGCTTAATTTATTAAATACATTAGAGTTAAATGATAAAAAAGTATTAATCGTAATGAAAGAATTAACTGAAAATGTAATACTTGCTAGTCGTAACTTACAAAATGTATTAATTATGGAACCTTTTGAATTAAATGTTTTAGATATTATTAATGCTGATTTCTTAGTAATGACAGGAGATGCCGTTAAAATGGTAGAGGAGGCATTAAAATAATGAATACAAAATATTTAGAAATTATTAAAGCTCCAATAATTACTGAAAAAAGTAGTAATGGTAAAAGTTTAAATCAATATAGTTTTAAAGTTTCACCAAAAGCTAATAAAACAGAAATTAAGGAAGCTATTGAAAAAATATTTAATGTTGAAGTTCTTGAAATTAGAACAATAAACGTTAAACCAAAAACAAAAAGAGTAGGTCGTTATACTGGTCTTAGTAATCGTACAAAAAAGGCAATTGTTACTTTAAAACCTGGTCAAACGATTGAAACTAACTAGAAGGAGGAGACTTAGATGGCTATTAAAAATTTTAAACCAACAACTAACGCCAGACGAAAAATGTCTACCCTAGTAAACGAAGAAATTACTAAAACAACCCCAGAAAAAAGTTTAACAGTTAGTATAAAGAAAAATGGTGGTCGTAATAATCAAGGCAGAATTACGGTAAGACATCATGGTGGTGGAGAAAAAAGAAGATATCGTATTATTGATTTTAAAAGAAACAAATTTGATATTGAAGGTCGTGTAGCAAGTATTGAATATGATCCAAATCGTACTGCTAATATTGCTTTAATTAATTATCTTGATGGTGAAAAAAGATATATTATTGCCCCTAAGGGAATTAAAGTTGGCGATAGAATTATTAGCGGAGAACAAGTTGATATTAAAATAGGTAATGCACTACCTATTATGAATATTCCGGTTGGTACTGTTATTCATAATATTGAACTTCGTCCTAAGAAAGGTGCTTCTCTTGCAAGATCTGCTGGAACAAGTGCTCAAATATTAGGTCGTGAAGGTAAATACGTTATGATTCGTTTATCAAGTGGTGAACAAAGAATGGTTCTTGGTACTTGTATGGCAACGATTGGTGAAGTAGGAAATGCTGATTATGAACTTGTTCATTTAGGAAAAGCAGGAAGAAGTCGTCATATGGGAATTCGTCCAACAGTTCGTGGTTCAGTTATGAATCCTAATGATCATCCACATGGTGGTGGAGAAGGACGTGCACCAGTTGGTCGTAAAGGTCCAGTTACTCCATGGGGTAAACCTGCACTTGGATATAAAACTCGTAAAAAGAAAGCTAGCGACAAGTTAATTGTTCGTAGAAGAAATGCTAAATAAGGAGAGTAAAATATGGCAAGAAGTTTAAAAAAAGGACCTTACGTATTCGATAGATTACTTAAAAAGGTTCAAGAATTAAATAAATCTGGAAAGAAAGAAGTTATTAAAACTTGGTCTCGTCGTTCAACCATTTTCCCAGATATGATTGGTCATACTTTTGCTGTTCATAATGGAAAAGAATTTATTCCTGTTTATGTAACAGAAGATATGGTAGGTCATAAATTAGGTGAATTTTCACTAACTCGTAAATTTGGTGGACATGGCGATAACAAGACTAAGTAATGATAACTAGGAGGGAAAAAAAGTATGGAAGCAAAAGCAATTGCAAAAATGCAACGTATTTCGCCAATTAAAGCAAGATTAGTAATTGATTTAGTTCGTGGAAAAAGTGTTGAAGATGCAAGAACCATATTAGTAAATTATAATACAAAAGCATCAAAAATGATTTTAAAGGTTTTAAATTCTGCAACAGCTAATGCTGTAAACAATAATAAAGCTGATGAAAATAAATTATTTGTTAATGAAGCAAGAGTTGATGCTGGTCCTGTTATGAAAAGAATTTTGTTTGATTCAAGAGGACATATAGGACATAAAGATAAGAGAACTAGTCACATTGTAATTAGTGTTAAAGAAAGATAGGAGATATTATGGGACAAAAAGTAAGTCCAATTGGACAAAGAATTGGTATTAATAAAAACTGGGAATCTAAATGGTATGCTCCTAAAAGTGATTTTTCCAAATATCTATTAGAAGATGTTAAAATTCGTGATTATATCGAAAAAAATCTTGTAGATAAGGGTATTGCTAGTGTTGAAATCGAAAGAAACAAAAAAAGATGTGAAGTAATTATTCATTCAGCTAAACCAGGTGTTTTAATTGGTAAAGGTGGAGAAGAAATTGAAAAAATAAAAAAATCATTAGCAGCAGTTGTAAATCATCCTCTTCAAGTTTCTGTTGTAGATGTTAAAAAAGCAGATATGAATGCTAAACTTGTGGCTGATTCAATTGCAAAACAAATCACTAATAGAGCCTCATTTAGAATGGCCCAAAAACGTGCTATAAAAAATGCTATGAAAGCTGGAGCTAAAGGAATCAAAACTAGTGTTTCTGGTCGTTTAGGTGGAGCTGATATGGCAAGAACTGAAGGATATAAAGAAGGAACTATTCCACTTCATACATTTAGAGCGGATATTGACTATGCTCAAAGTGAAGCAGATACAACTTATGGAAAAATCGGCGTAAAAGTATGGATTTATAAAGGTGAAATTCTTCCTGTAAAGAATGGAGGTAAGTAATATGGCTTTAATACCTGCAAGAGTTAAATATAGAAGAGTTCATAGATTACCTTATGAAGGAAAAGCAAAAGGAAATACAACATTAAGTTTTGGTGAATATGGATTGATGGCAAAAGAAGGCGCTTGGATTACAACTAACCAAATCGAAGCTGCTCGTGTTGCTATGACAAGATATATGAAACGTGGTGGAAAAGTATGGATTAATATTTTTTCACACATGCCATTAACAAGTAAACCACTTGGTACTCGTCAAGGAAAAGGTAAGGGTGCTGTTGATAAGTGGGTTGCTGTTGTTAAGGAAGGAAAAATTATGTTTGAAATTGGTGGAGTTACAGAAGACGTTGCTCGTGAAGCATTTCGTTTAGCTGCTCACAAGTTACCAATTAAAACTAAATTTGTAACAAAAGAAATGGAAAATGGTGGTGATAAAAATGAAGGTTAAAGAAATAAGAGAAATGACCACTGAAGAAATTAATAAACACATAGTTGAGGCTAAACAAGAATTATTTAATTTGCGTTTTCAACAAGCAACTGGTAGTTTAGAAAAACCTTCAAGAATTAAAGAATTGAGACACGATGTAGCAAGATGCAAAACAATACTACGTGAACGTGAGTTGGAGGTAAAATAATGGAAAAACGTAAAGAATTAGTTGGAAAAGTTATAAGTAGCAAAAACGACAAAACTATTACAGTAGTGGTAGAAACTTATAAAAAAGATCCATTATATGGTAAAAGAGTAAAATATTCTAAAAAGTATGCTGTTCATGATGAAAAAAATATTGCTAGTGTTGGAGATACCGTTAGAATAGTTGAAACGAGACCATTATCAAAAACAAAATATTTCTATTTAAAAGAAATTATTGAAAAAGCAGTTATTTTATAATAGCTGGTGATAAGGAGGAAATATGATTCAACAAGAAAGTCGTCTTAAAGTTGCTGATAACTCCGGTGCACGTGAACTATTAGTTATTCGTGTTTTAGGTGGAAGTAAAGTTAAGACTGGAAATATTGGAGATATAGTTGTTGGAACAGTTAAAAATGCTATTCCAAATGGAACTGTAAAGAAAAGTAAAGTTGTAAAAGCAGTTATTGTTCGTTCAAAATTTGGTGTTAGACGTGAAGATGGATCTTATATTAAATTTGATGACAATGCTTGTGTAATAATTAAAGATGATAAGAGTCCGGTGGGAACTCGTATCTTTGGACCAGTAGCAAGAGAGCTTCGTGATAAAGATTATATGAAAATTGTATCCCTTGCTAAGGAAGTACTATAGGAGGATATTATGAGATTAAAGACAGGCGATAAAGTTATAGTAATTACTGGTTCTAATAAAGGAAAAGAAGGAATCATTAAAAAGGTATTACGTGAAGATGATAAAGTTATCGTTGAAGGTGTTAATATTGTAAAAAAACATAAAAAGGGTAACGGTCAAGAATCAGGAGGAATTTTAGAAATAGAAGCTCCAATTCATGCCTCTAATGTAATGCTAGTTGATCCTAAAACAAAAAAGCCTACTAGAGTAGGAATTACTATTTCAGAAAAAGATAATAAAAAAATAAGAGTTTCAAAAAAGTCAAACGAAAAGTTTGATTAAAAGAAGGAGGAAGATTCTATGAACCGCCTAAAAGAAAAATACTTGAATGAAGTTGTTCCAAGTTTAAAAGAAAAATATAGTTATAAAACAATAATGGAAGTTCCAAAATTAGAGAAAATAGTTGTAAATATGGGTGTTGGAGATGCTACAACAAATTCTAAATTATTAGATGCTGCTGTTGCTGACTTAACAGCAATTACTGGTCAAAAACCAATTGTTACAAAAGCTAAAAAATCAATAGCTGGATTTCATGTTAGAGAAGGACAATCAATTGGTTGTAAAGTTACTCTAAGAGGAGATTCTATGTATAATTTTATGGACAAATTAATTAGCATTGGGCTTCCTCGTGTAAGAGATTTCCGTGGTATTAGTCCTAAGGCTTTTGATGGACGTGGAAATTATACATTAGGTATTAAAGAACAATTAATATTCTCTGAAATTGAATACGATAATATTGTTAAAGTTCGTGGAATGGATATTGTTTTTGTAACAACTGCTAAATCTAATCAAGAAGCTTATGACTTGTTAAGTGAACTTGGAATGCCATTTAGAAAGTAATTGGAGGAAATTATGGCTAAAAAAAGTATGATAAATAAAGCTAATAGAAAGCAAAAATATAAAGTTCGTGAATATACACGTTGCCAAAGATGTGGTCGTCCACATGCTGTAATGAGTAAATTTGGAATTTGTAGAATTTGTTTTCGTGAATTAGCATATAAAGGACAAATACCAGGAGTCAAAAAATCAAGCTGGTAAAAAGGAGGATTAAATATGGTAGTAACAGATACAATTGCCGATATGCTTACAAGAATTCGTAATGCTAACGTAATGCACTATCAGGAAGTTTTAGTACCTAAATCAAAAATGAAACTTGAAATTGCTAAAATTTTAAAAGAAGAAGGATTTATTGAAAATTACAAGGTATTAAAAAATGATGTTCAAGGAACAATTTCCTTAACATTAAAATATGGACCAAATAAAGAAAGAGTTATTACAGGACTTAAAAGAATATCTAAACCAGGACTTAGAGTTTATGCTAAAGTAGATGAAATACCTAGAGTTTTAAATGGTTTAGGAATTGCTATTATTTCAACAAGTAAAGGTTTAATGACTGATAAAAAAGCCAGAGAAAATAAACTTGGTGGAGAAGTTCTAGCTTATATTTGGTAGAAAGGATTATATTATGAGCCGTATAGGAAATAGAAAAATTGTTATTCCTGAAGGTGTTAGTGTAACTTTAGATAATGATATTGTTAAAGTTACTGGTAAGTTAGGAGAATTAACACTTAAATTACCAAATGTTATTAAAATGGAAATTAATAATAATGAAATAACTTTAACAAGAATTAATGAAATTAAACAAACTAAGGCTATGCACGGAACAACAAATGCCAATATTACTAACATGATTAAAGGAGTAACCGAAGGATATAAGAAAAATTTAGAAATTATCGGTGTTGGATATCGTTTCAATTTACAAGGTGATAAGCTAGTTATTAGTGCTGGTTATTCACATCCTGTTGAAATGCTTGTTCCAGCTGGTTTAAAAATTGAAGTTATTAGCAATACTGAAATTTCTGTATTTGGTATTAACAAAGAATTAGTTGGTGAATTTGCTGCTAATATTAGAAAAGTTAGACAACCTGAACCTTATAAAGGAAAAGGTATTCGTTATAAAGATGAATATATTCGTCGTAAAGAAGGCAAAAAGGCTGCTTAATAGGAGGAATATTTATGATAAGTAAAGTATCAAAAAATGAAATGCGTAAAGAAAGACATGAACGTGTAAGATCAAAAATATATGGTACAAAAGAAGTGCCAAGAGTATGCGTATTTCGTTCAAATGCAAATATTTATGCACAAATAATTAATGATGAAGAGGGTATTACCCTAGTTTCTGCTAGTTCACTTGAAAATAAGGGAAATAATGGAAGTAATGTTGAAGCAGCTAAATTAGTTGGTGCTAGTCTTGCTAAAAAGGCAAAAGATGCTGGTATTACTAAAGTTGTCTTTGATAGAGGTGGATACTTATACCATGGTCGTGTTAAAGCATTAGCTGATGCTTTAAGAGATGGTGGATTAGAGTTCTAAGGAGGTGTATTATGCAAAAACAAAAAAAAGATACAAAAAACAATAAGATGTTTGAGGAATTAGTTATTGAAGTTAAAAGTGTTGTTAAAGTAACACAAGGTGGACGTCAAAGAAGATTCTCAGCAACTGTTGTTGTAGGTGACAAAAATGGAACAGTTGGAATTGGTATTGGTAAAGCAGGAGAAGTACCTGATGCTATTAAAAAAGCCATTCAAGCTGCAAACAAAAATGTCATTAAAATCAATTTAATTGATAATCGTACAATTCAACATGAAGCAATTGGTAGAAGCGGAGCTGCTAGCGTTTTATTAAAACCTGCACCTGCTGGAGCTGGATTAATTGCTGGAGGAGCTGTTCGTGCGGTACTAGAACTTGCTGGTATTCGTGATATTTCAAGTAAATCACTTGGTTCAAGAACGAAGTTAAATATGGCAACTGCAACTATTAATGCTTTAAAATCTATTAAGACAATTAAAGAAGTTGCTAAATTAAGAGGAAAAGAAGAAAGTGAGATTTTAGGATAATGAAATTACATGAATTAGAAAGAAATATCGGAGCTAAGCAAGAAAGACGTCGTGTTGGACGTGGAATGGGTTCAGGTCTTGGTAAAACTAGTGGTCGTGGTGAAAAAGGTCAAAAAGCAAGAAGTGGTGTTTCAATTAAAGCTACTTTCGAAGGTGGACAATTGCCATTATATAGACGTTTACCAAAAAGAGGATTTTCAAATAGTGATTTTAAAATTAAATATGCAACAATTAATCTTTCAGATTTAAATAGATTTGAAGAAGGAACTGTTGTAACACCTGAACTTTTAAAAGAGTGTGGATTATTAAAAAATCAACTTAATGGAGTTAAAGTATTAGGTGATGGCGAGATTGAAAAGAAATTGACTGTTAAAGTACATAAATTTTCAAAAACTGCAATCGAAAAATTAGAAAAGTCAGGAAGTAAAATAGAGGTGATCTAATGTTTGCTACATTAAAGCAAATATTTGCTCCGACAAATAAAGATTTAAGAAAAAGAATTTTATTTACTTTAGGAGCTTTACTAATATTTATTATAGGTACAGGTATTACGGTACCTGGAACAACAAATATTACAAAAAATTTAGGATTTCTTGAGTTGATTAATGCTATGGGTGGTGGAGGACTTAAAAATTTTTCAATTTTTGCCCTTGGTGTATCGCCTTATATTACAGCATCAATTATTACTCAATTATTGCAAATGGATATTATTCCATATTTTACGGAACTTTCTAAGGAAGGACCAATTGGTCGTCGTAAGTTAAATCAAATAACAAGATATATTGGATTAGTTTTTGCTTTTATTGAAGGATATGCTTTTAGTTTTGCTTTCCTTGGGGCAAGTACAGCCTTTGAATATTTATATGTTGCTATTATTTTAACAGCAGGAACTGCTTTTTGTTTATGGTTAGGCGATCAAATAACTCAAAAAGGTATTGGTAATGGTATATCTTTAATGATTATGGCAGGTATTATAGCAACTTTACCATCAATGTTTCAAACAGCTTTCACATCTTTAATGGGAGCTAATGAGTTAGTTTGGGGTATTTTGAAATTTGTGATATTTGTAATCTTATATTTTGTAATTATTATTGGTATTATTTATGTTCAAGAATCAGAAAGAAGAATACCACTTCAATATGCTAATAAAACAACAGGATCTTACGGATCTGAACAATCATTTTTACCAATTAAATTAAATACTGCAAGTGTAATTCCAGTTATTTTTGCTTCAAGTTTACTTGCTATTCCTGCAACAATAGCTAACTTTGTTAACAAAGAAGGATTTACTAATTTTGTTACTAATTATTTAGATTACTCTAAGCCAATTGGATTTATTCTTTATATTGTTTTAATTTTCTTTTTTGGTTATTTTTACACTTTCTTACAATTAAGACCAGAAGATGTAGCTGATAACTTAAAGAAAAATGGGGGATATATTCCTGGTGTTAGACCTGGAAAAGAAACGGAAAACTATATTAGTTATTCTTTATCAAGAGTTACAATAGTCGGAACGATTCTTTTGATAATTTTAGCAATTATTCCAATTATATTTACAAATGTTACAAAGTTACCTAGTAGTGTAAGTATCGGTGGAACTGGATTATTAATTGTTGTTGGGGTTGCTCTTGAAACTTATAAACAATTAGAAGGAAGTCTTGCAACAAGGACTTATAAAAAAAGGAAAGGCCGTTTAAGATGAAAAATCTCATTTTAATAGCAGCACCAGCTGCTGGGAAAGGAACTTTATCGGAAATACTTGTAAAAAAATATAATTATGCTCATATTTCTACTGGTGATTTATTAAGAGAAGTGTCACAAGATGAATCAGAACTTGGAAAAAAAGTTACCAATATGCTTAAAAATGGTGAGCTTGTTACTGATGAAATAGTTTTTGAACTTTTAGAAAAAAAGTTAGAGACTATTAATGGACCTTATATTTTAGATGGCTTTCCTAGAACTTTAAATCAAGCATATAAATATGATGAACTAGTTGTTAAGCTAAAAAAAGAATTGGGTATGGTAGTAGTATTAAATACTCCTTATGAAACTTTAAAAAAACGTATAGTTGGTCGTGTTTTATGTAAAGATTGTGGAAGTATATATAACACTTTAACTGGTGTTAATATGCCAAAGCAAGAGGGCATTTGTGATAAATGTGGTGGATTTTTATATAAAAGAAGTGATGATAATGAAGAGTCATTTAAAACTCGTTATGAAACTTATATGAAAAAAACAAAACCACTTATTGAGTATTACGAAAAGAAAGGTAATTTATATTATATTGATTCTAGTGATACTACCACAATGTTAAGAGAAATAGAGGATTTTCTATGATTAGTATCAAAAGTGATCGTGAAATTTCCTTTTTAAAAGAAGCTGGCAATATTGTTTATCAAACTCATTGTTACTTAAAACCTTACATTAAGGCTGGGGTTAGAACTAAAGAATTAGATAAACTTGCTTCGGATTTTATCTTAAGTAAAAATGCTAGCCCTTCTTTTAAAGGATATGAAGGTTTTCCTGCTAGTATTTGTACAAGTATAAACCAAGAAGTAGTTCATGGAATTCCTAGTAATAGACGTCTTAAAAATGGTGATATTATCTCAATTGATATTGGAGCTTGTTATAAGGGGTATCATGGGGATTCAGCCTGGACTTATGCGGTTGGAAAGATTAGTGATGAAAAATTATACTTGTTAGAGCATACTAAAAAATCTTTATTTGTTGGTCTTGAACAAATTAAACCAGGAAATCATGTTGGAGATATTGGGTATGCAATTGAAACTTACGCAAAAGAACATAATTTAGGCGTAATTAAAGAATTAGTTGGTCATGGGGTTGGAACCAATATTCATGAAGAACCCGATGTACCTAATTATGGATCAAAAGGTAGTGGACCAGTTTTAAAAAAGGGAATGGTTATAGCTGTTGAACCAATGTTGACACTTGGAAGTCCGGAGATTTGTATTTTGGATGATGATTGGACAATTGAAACAGCAGATTATTCAGAAGCAGCTCACTATGAACATACAGTTGTTGTGACTGATAATGGTTTTGAAATATTAACAGGAGGTAAAAATGGCCAAGAATGATACTATTGAAGTAGAAGGCAAAGTATTAGAAGTTTTACCAGGGTATAAATTCAAAGTAGAGCTTAGTAATAAGCATATTATTGAAGCTCACGTTTCTGGTAAAATGCGAATGAACTACATTCGTATCATAGAAGGAGATAATGTAATTATTGAGTTATCACCCTATGATTTAACACGTGGGCGAATAACCTATCGAAAATAATAGGAGGGATATATAATGAAAGTAAAACCATCTGTAAAACCAATTTGTGCTAAGTGCAAAGTAATCAAACGTAAAGGTAAAGTAATGGTAATTTGTGAAAACCCAAAACACAAACAAACACAAGGATAATAGGAGGTGTAATGTATGGCACGTATTAAGGGTGTAGATATACCAAATGATAAACATATCGTTATATCATTAACTTATATTTATGGAATAGGAAGAAACCTTGCTCAAACTATTTGTGAAAATGCTAAGGTAGAACCTACTAAAAAAGCAGGAGAATTAGATACAGAAGAATTAAATAGACTTAGAGACGAAATTAATAAGCATTTAGTTGAAGGTGATCTTCGTCGTGAAGTTAACATGAACATCAAAACTAAGATGGAAATTAATTCTTATCAAGGAACTCGTCATAAAAAAGGTTTACCAGTTAGAGGACAAAGAACAAATAGAAATGCTCGTACTCGTAAAGGTAAAGGTAAAACAGTTGCTAATAAGAAGAAGTAGTTAGAATTATTAAAGGAGGAAACTATGGCTTATAAACAAAGAAAAAGAAAAGTAAAAAAGAATATTCCAGAAGGAATAGCACATATTCATGCAACATTCAATAATACAATAGTTACTTTGTCTGATAAAGAAGGAAATGCAATTGCATGGGCTAGTGCTGGAGCAATTGGTTTTAAAGGAAGTAAAAAATCAACACCATTTGCTGCTGGACTTGCAAGTGAAGCTGCCGGGAAAAAGGCTTTTGATGCCGGTATGCGTAAAGTAGAAGTTTATGTTAAAGGTTTAGGACCAGGTAGAGAAACAGCAATTAGATCACTTCAAACAGCAGGACTTGAGATTACATCAATCAGTGATGTAACACCAATCCCACATAATGGATGTCGTCCACCAAAACGTCCACGTGGTTAATAAGGAGGAATACTGATGGCAAATTTTGTAATACCATTTGAAAAACCATTTTTTAAAGTAACAGATTATGTAGAAAATAATTTTTATGAAAGATTTGAGATTGAACCACTTGAAAGAGGATTTGGAAATACACTTGGGAATGCTTTAAGAAGAGTACTTTTGTCAAGTTTACCCGGTAGTGCTATATCAAGTGTTAAGATTGAGGGAGTTCAACATGAGTTTCAAACTATTGATGGAGTTATTGAAGATGTTACTACGATTATTTTAAATTTAAAAAGTGTTGTAGTAAAAAATCATTCAGAAGAAATGAAAACTATGCGTCTTGATGTAACTTGTGATGCTGACCAAATGGAAGTAAAAGCAGGTGATTTCACTTATGATGGTGATATAGAAATAATAAATCCAGATTTACATATTGTAACTCTTAGTCGTGGAGCACATCTAGTTATGGATATGACTGTTACAAATGGTCGTGGTTATGTAAGAAGCGAGGAAAATAAAAAGCTGCTTGATATTAAAAAAGTTGGTACTATTGCAATAGATTCACTTTATTCACCAATTGAGAGAGTATCTTATGAAGTTGATAGTGCTCGTGTTGGTCAAAATGAAAATTATGATAAATTAATTTTAAATGTTTGGACAAACGGAAGTATTAAACCAGATGAAGCAGTAGCAATTGCTTCAAAGATTTTAATTGCTCATTTTAATATTTTAACAGATTTAGCTAATATCAAAGATTTAACTGGTTTAATGGTTGAGAAAAATGAAGATAGCAAATCTAAAGAATTAGAAACACCAATCGAAGAGTTAGACTTTTCAGTTCGTACATTTAATTGTTTAAAAAGAGCAAATATAAAGACATTAGGTGATTTAGTTAATAAAAAACAAAGTGACTTTACAAAAATACGTAATTTAGGTAAAAAATCTTTAAAAGAAGTTTTAGATAAAATTAAAGATATGGGCTTAACATTACATGATGAAGATTAGGAGGAAGAAGTATGGCATATAGAAAATTAGGTCGTGATAACAAACATAGAAAGAGTATGCTTTCTAATTTAACAAGAGATGTTATCATGAAAGAGAAGATAGAAACTACCGATACTAGAGCCAAGGAAGTACGTAAATTTGTTGATAAGATGATAACTTACGGAAAAAAAGGTGATTTAGTATCACGTCGTTTAGCACTTGCATTCCTTCATAATGATACAGAATGTGTTAATAAAATTTTTAATGAATTAGCACCTCGTTATGAAAATAGAAATGGTGGTTACACAAGAATTTTAAAAGTTGATGAAAGACGTGGAGACGGAGCTTTAATATCAATAATTGAATTAGTTAAATAACTAGTTCTTTTTTTATTTTAATATTTTAAA
>CALVPE010000016.1 GCA_944350485.1 uncultured Bacilli bacterium | reverse complement strand
TAATTGCTATATTTAAAAATTCTCATGGATTAGACTTTATGTTATGCTTTATTATGTTAGGATCTTGTTTAGGATTTTTAATGCATAATAAACATCCAGCTAAAATATTTATGGGTGATTCTGGTTCAATGTTTCTAGGATTTATTATTAGTATTATTGCTCTATTAGGATTTAAAAATGTAACCATGACTTCTTTAGTAATTCCTTTTATGATTATTGCAATACCTGTTTTAGATACATTATTTGCTATCATTAGAAGAAGTTTAAAAAATGAAAGTGTTACTAAACCAGATAAATTTCATATTCATCATCAATTATTAAAAATGAATTTTTCACATAAAAAAACTGTTATTGTTATATGTCTAATCGATGCTTTATTTGCTTTTACTTCAATTGTCTATGTTTTAATAGATCGACAATTAGGTTATTTATTATATGGAATATTATTATTAGTTGTAATTATATTTATCGCTAAAACTGATGTTATAATTGAACATAAAAAAAAGTCTGATTAAATCAGATTTTTTAGTCTTTTTTCATAAATTCTTCATATGCTGCTATAACTTCTTCCGGATCACCAATTTGTTTTATTTTACCATCATGTAACCATAATACTTCGTTACATAATTCTTTTAAAGTTCCTAAACTATGAGAAACAATCAATACTGTTCTATTTTCATCAGATATTAATTCTTTCATTTTGTCATAACTTTTCTTTTTAAACTTTATATCCCCTACACTAAATACTTCATCGATTAACATAATATCGGTTTCTAATATAGCGGTAATTGAAAAAGCTAATTTAGAATGCATTCCACTTGAATAACTAGATACTGGTTTATAAATAAACTTGCCAAGTTCCGAAAACTCAATAATTTCATTTATTTTTTCTTTAATTTGTTTTTCTGTAAATCCTAATAGCATTCCTGATAAAAATATATTTTCATATCCGGTTAATTTAGTTTGAAAACCAACGCCAATCGATAATAATGAAACTGAATTACCGTGAAGATCAATAGTTCCTGAATCAGCGGAAAAAATGCCAGCTATACTTCTTAATAGTGTTGATTTGCCTGAACCATTTTTACCGATTATTCCTAATATTTTACCTTTTTCAACATTAAAAGATACGCCTTTAACCGCTTCAAATACCTCTGCTTTACTCATTTTTAATTTTAATAATGATTTTTTTATTGAAAAACCTTTTAAGGTACGATAACTAATGTGTAGGTCTTTAACTGTAATTGCATACTCTTTCATTTCATCACCTTAACATAACTATTTTCATATTTTTGAATTGTTTTAATGCCGATTATTGATATTATAATACCGATTAGTAACCAAATTCCTAACATTGGATAATTAGCAAAATTAGCATTTAAAAAGGTACTTCTAAATGAATCGATAATTAAAGCAACTGGATTTAAACTTAGCAATATTTCATTATATGGAGCTGGAACTCTAGTTGAAATAGCATAAAATATACCTGATAGATAAAAAGTTAATTTCAAAACAATTTTAATAATATTACTTAAATCTTCTACAAACACTCCAAAATGCATAAGAATAGTAGCAAAAGCAAAAGACAAAACAAATAATACTATTAAAACAGGGAAAAACTGCAACATATATAAAGTATATGGCACTTTAAATATCAACATCATAATTAATATTAATCCCCAAGAAATCATCATTTTAAATAAATTAGTGAACATTTTAATCAATATTAATATGTATTTAGGTATATATACTTTTGTAACAATTGATTTATTACTAGATACTAATTTAACACTTGCATTCATCGTTGAATTAAAGAAATTCCAAGCAGTTAATCCAATTAAAACAAAAACAGGTAAATATTTTTCACTAGTTTTAAAAACGATTTCTACTATAAACGTATAAACCATCATAAAACACAACGGATCTAAAATCCACCAAAGCCAATTCAAATAAGAATTAGCAACTTCAGATTTCAAATTAGATTTGGTCGAATACATAATATATTTAAAGTATTTTTTTACATCTTGAAAAAATTTTTTCATTTTTACCTCCAAAGCTACATTAATATTTTACCATATTTTTAAGCAAAATAAAAGAGCACTTATAAGTGCTACTACTTTAATTTCTTTCTTACCTTTTTAATCGTATTTTTAATTGGTTCAGGAACGTATTTTTTTATTTTTTTAACAATTTTTGATTCCTCTTTAATTTGAGGATTTTTATTTTTTTGTTTTACCATTTTATCATAAAGTTTTCTATTTTCCGTTGACATTTTTTTCAAAGCATCACACATTAATTCATTTTGCCACTCTAATAATTCTTGTCTAGTATATTTAGTTTTATTAAGTTCATCGACAGTTTTATTTTTGTTTTTTTCACAATAAGCCACAAAATCTTTGCATGATTTAATTAAAGATTTTCTTGTTTCTAAATAGTCTTTACGATTAGGCGTTCCTTTTTCAAAATCAAATTCATATTTATCATTTAAAAAATCATCGACTAAAACATAATTTAACCATTTATCGTAAGGTTTAAATCTTTTTGGGTCGTTCATTTTTTCGCCAATAACAACTAAAACAGGTGTCTCCATAGCTAAACAAGGTAAAGCTACATGAAGTCTTCTTGTTACTACATAAGCAGCATTTTGATAAATAGTTAATACATCGATAACATCTTTTGCTTTTTCTTCCCATGAAGCATTTGATTTTCTTGGAACAGAATGCGTTAATTTACGAATTTCATATTTATCTCCAACTATTTTACGAATTTTAGCTTCTACTTTAGGATTTAAATCGACCAAACAAATATATTTACCACGATCAGCTGTTTTCTTTTGTTTTGGTAGCGTTAAAGTAACACATCCAGAAAAATAATTTTCAATTCCCATTTTATCTAATACATCCATTGTATCCAAATCACGACAACCAACTGGTCCATAAGCTTTCATCCATTCCCCACCTGGGCCAGTATAATGTTCCGTAGTAATTGGACAAGCTTTCAAAGGATGGGAACGATCATAATGGTGATAAGCGATCATATGTGGGACAATATATTTTGATGGTGGCCAGTTCCATTTATTCCACATATACCATGCTCCCATAATAACCCCAACTGGTTCTTCCTTATCCGGTTTAAATTTATCGATAGTTTCTCTATCGACCATATAATCAACATGAGGATAAAATAATGATTCAGCATAAGATTGAATATCATCGCCTAAATTTTGTGTTCCTCTATTAACTAATACGCCATATTTCATTTCATAACCTCCACTTTTATTATTTGCAATGGATAATAATTTTATCCGTTTTTTTGCCAATTTTTGTATTTACTTTTCTATTATATCACAAATGTGGCTACTAGCCTATATATTAATTACAAAAAAAAAGACAAAATATAGTTGTAAGTGGTGATGTAATGAGAGATGTTTGTATAAAAGAAAAAGCCTATATTCACGACGATGAATATTATTATAAAATTATAAGAAAAAATGTCAAGAAATTTAGAAAACAACAAAAATTAACTCAACAAAATCTAGCTGATATGACCGAAATGTCTCGCGAATATATTTGTGATATTGAAAATGAAAACCGTAATAAACATCTAACAATTTCTGTTTTAGGTAGAATAGCTGAATCTTTAGACATCAATATCGCAAACTTCTTTGAAGAATAAAAAAAGCTAAACAATTGTTCAACTTTTATATTTATTTATATTTATTGATTTTTTTATAGGTTTTTCTAATTCTTGATAAGCTGTTTCTTTTTCTTTACTTAAATCTAATTTATTACCATTTATATTTTCTTTAATTTTTTTTATTATGATATCTGATTTAAAATCTTTAGTTTGAATAAAATTGCTTTCTTGGTTAATCATCTTACTAAATAGTATTTGTTTATGATTCCACACTAGAACAATCGTTGGAATACCAAGTGAATAAGCAATTATCGAACCGTGTAATCGACACGATACAACTAATTTAAAATCAGATATTTTTTTTACTAAATCATAAGCATTGCAGGTTGCTGATTCAACATTATCATAAAAATCATCATTAGCTTGCATATATTCTTTTAATTTTATTATAAACTTAAAATCAGATATACCGCCATTAGTAAATAGTTTAAATTTTATTTTATTTTCTTGTAATTTATCTATTATTTCTTTATAAAATTTTAATAATTTTTCCTCATCAATTTTAGAACTATATTCTTCATATATATTACTTCTAATTACTCCTAAACCAATTGTATCACTATTATTATTTTTCGCTACATTATAAGTTTCTTGAGTAAAAATTGCTGAATCAAAAGTTAAAGAAGTATAAATTTTTTTATTAGATAAGTATTTATAATTTAATGTATCTATATCATCACGTGTCGTAATAGCTGTAACACTTTCACGATTAATGGCCTTTTTCAAAAACTGACAAATCATATCTTTCTCATCGTATCCTTCAATCCCAACGCCATTAAAAATAACAGGGATTTTTTCAACTTCAGCATATTTGGTAATTTCATCAATCATCATCGTAATATAAAGTTGATTAGAATATTTGATTAAGCCACCACCCACAAAAATAATTAAATCTAAATCTTTTAATTTAAAATATTCATTTTCTAAAAAATAATTATAATTTTTACTATTTTTCCAGTCTTTTATAAAATCCGGTTCATTTTGATAAATTTTATTATTTTTATTTATTATCTCTTCATCAACTTTATAATTTCGACAATTATAATCACCAATATCAATTGAAACAATATTATAATTTTTTATCTTTAAATTTTTTAATACTAATTTGACTAAATATTTGGCACTATCATAAATAACCATATCACCAA
Organism: uncultured Bacilli bacterium; assembly: GCA_944350485.1. Classification (GTDB taxonomy): domain Bacteria; phylum Bacillota_I; class Bacilli_A; order RF39; family UBA660; genus RUG591. The sequence continues at coordinate 3,315 of CALVPE010000016.1, read as the reverse complement.
AGTTCGATACATCTAAATATACTAAACCAATATTTAAATTTTTGTTTGTTAAATTCTTTTTAAAGTTTATTAAGTATGGTTTTAAATTATGATGATAATTATTTTTATAATAATCATACAAATAAGGATAATTTAACTTATTTTTTAACAAAAAAGCAATGTAATGATTTTTTTGTTTTTTATAGTTTTTTATATTATAAATTTTATAATTATTTATATTAGCAAAAAAGTCTAATTCCAATAATAGTCTACGACACTCATCACATTTTCCACACATCGCAACTTTACTTTTCTTACATTCGCTTAAATAAGAGTAACTCTTTTTTTCTTGATCAATAATTTTTATTTTTTCAATTCTATCTAAATTGTTTAGATCTTTTAATTTCACTAAATTTGGATTATTAATACTATTTAATAATTCTATTATTTCTTCTTTTGTATTATAGTCTAAATAAAATTTAGAAATCTGTTTTGAAAATAAAAATAAACTAGCCAAATAACAAAATAATTTATTTATTTTTTGATATTTTTTATCAACATTTAAAACATCGTTAAAATTATTCTCAACAACAATACAATTATAATTAAATTCAGTACAAAAGTTTTGAAATTTAGGAATAAATTTGTTACTATCTTTTTTTGTACAATTCGTATCGATATAAATTAAATAATTAGTTTTTATTTTATTTAAATTAACAAAAGTATCGACATTAAAATTATCTATACATAAACAACTATTATGGGAATTTAGTTTAACTTTTAAAGTTTTACTAATATCTATATTTATCTTTTCTCGCTTAAAAAATTGCGCTAAAGAAGGAATTATAACATCAGTCAAATTTTTACTAAAACTACTTGATATAGTTCCTTCAACCTTAATATCATGTTTCTTTAAAATAGCATAAAAAACTATTGAAAATACAAAAGCATCCATAATTTTGTAATCAATAGTTATATTACTATTTGTTTTAATTGAAAATGTTCTTTTGATGCCATTTTCATAAAAATCACAACAAATTTTATCTACTTTTAGATAAGGTGTCTTTAATACAATCATAATAACCTCACTAATTTAAAATCTTTTTAATAAATTTTACAATTTCATTAGTACAATTTTTAACTTTCATATCGACATATTTATTTAAAAATTGATTAACTCTTCTTAAATTATATTTATTTTTTTCAATAGATTTAATTATTTCTTGTGCATCACAGGATATTAATCCTGGTATCTCTTTTTCATAATTGATAAAAAAGCCACGATTTCCTTTATAATTATCTTTATCAAAAGCATAAAAGAATAAAGGCTTTTTAGCTATTGCTGCTTCATAAACAATAGTTGAATAATCAGATATAACAAAATCACAAGCAGAAATCATTTCTATCGAAGAAAATTTATTGTCGTTAATTACTTTTTCACTATTTATTTTTATTTTTGATAAAGGATGTAATTTAATAATTAAATTATATTTCGTAAAATCAATATTATTAATTAATTCATATATTTTATTTTGGTGAAGTCGTTCGTCTTTTCTAAAAGTAGGAACATACAAAATATTTTTTTTATTTTCCATTGCTGGATATGTTTCATAAATTTTTAATTGATTTATCTTATGATAAGTCTCATCTTTTAATAAATCTACACGTGGTAGCGGTAAAGTTACTAACTGTGAATCTGAACAATTAAATACTTTTTTAAATGCTTTTCTTAAATTATCTGAACTAACTAAAATATAATCATAATTATTATGCATCTTTAAAGTTTTAACTAAAGATAAACTTCTTCCTTCTTTTTTATTAATAATACTAAATCCAGCTTTTTTTAAAAGCCCAATTGCATGCCACATTTGAATAACCTTTAATTCTCGTTTATGATTTAATACACTAATAGGAATACAATATGAATCTAAAATAACTATTTTAGATGTTGCTATATGATACATTTGTTTAATAATATGAAAACAATATCCTATTTTTTTTATTAAACTACCTTCTATTTTTTTAGTTAATACTATTATTTCATAATTCGGTAAACTTTTTTCTAAAGCTTCACTTAATAATTTAATATCGATAGATGCTTTATTAGATTGACGACTTATAAAAGTAATTTTATTTTTAATAGGAAAAATTTTTATAAAAGCATAAATTATTTTTAAAAATAATAAAGCTAATTTTAAAAATACTGTTTTTATCATTTAGTATGGTTCTTTTCTTCTTCAAAATATAGAACTGTGTTACGCATTCCATCTACTAATTTTACTTTAGGTTGCCATCCTAAACTCTCTAACTTTTTAGTGTTCATATGAATAAGTTTAACCTTGCTATAACCACCTTTACTAAAAGAATCAGCTGTATTTAAAACTACTTTTAAATTCTTTTCAGGAAAGATATCAGTTAACATTGTAGCAACTTCCTTGATAGGATAAGGTTCTGTTTCATTAGCTAAATTATAAGCTTCACCAATTTTACCATCTAATAATATTTTAACTAATCCAGCTACTGTATCAGTTATATAACAAAATGATCTAACAGCAGTACCATCACTATTTAAAGTTATATCTTTATCATTAACAACGCAAGAAATAAAATCAGCCATAACTCGACCATCATTTTTAATCTCCATAGTTGGACCATATGTATGAGCAATTCTAGCAATTGTAAAAGGTACATTAAATTGATTATTATAAGCTTTAAAAATCGTCTCAGCTACACGTTTGCTTTCTGGATAGCATGATCTAGATTCTAGTGTATCGATACTACCAATAACATCTTCATCGATTAAACTTATATCATCAGCTACTTTACCATAAATTTCTCTAGTTGAAGTAAATAAAACATTTTTTACATTTTTAGTTTTTGCAAATTCTAATACGTTTATCGTTCCAATTGTATTAGCTTTTATAATACCAACTGGGTCGTTTATTATAAATTTAGGACTAGCTGCTCCAGCGGCATGAATCATATAATCAACTTCGCCATCATAATTAATTGGGTCACAAACATCTTGTTGAATTAATTCAAAGTTAGGATTACTTAAATAATCATTAAAATTAACTTTTGCTTTATCTAAATTTCTTGCTAGAGCAATAACTTTTATATTATAATTTTTTTGTTCATTTAAATACATTAAGAAATAAGTAAAATATTTAGCAATTAAACCATTAGCACCAACAATCATCACTTTTTTGTTTTTTAAATTTGCAAGTGATGAATCAACTGTAATATTATTTAAATCTTCTTTAATTACTTTATTCATAAATACCCCCTAATTCATTACCATTTTCTTTAATTTTTCACTCATTTCTGGAACATTAA
>CALVPE010000015.1 GCA_944350485.1 uncultured Bacilli bacterium | reverse complement strand
AATTATATTATAAAAATTCTAATTTAATTTTAGGTATTTGTATTTTTTTATTAATTATTGTTTTAATACCAGGAATTGGTATTGTTAGAAATGGAAGTAGAAGTTGGTTTGGAATTGGTTCTTTTTCGATCCAACCAAGTGAATTTTCAAAACTTGGTTTAATTATTTTTACAAGTAAATATTTAGCTAAAAGTAATAAGTTTTTAAAAGATTATAAAAAAGGTGTTTTTCCAATTCTTGCTATTTTATTTTTAATCTTTGGTTTAATTATGCTAGAACCAGATTTTGGAACTGGTATGATTATTGTTGTAACAATTATTGCTTTATTATTTATTTCAGGTGTTAACATGAAGTTTTTTCTTATTTTAGGTTTTCTTGGACTTTTTGGAATTATTGGTTTAATTGTTATTGCCCCTTATAGAATGGATCGAATTACATCTTTTTTAAATCCATGGTCTGATCCTTTAGGGACGGGTTTTCAAATCATTCAAAGTTTATATGCAATTGGTCCTGGTGGTTTATTTGGAGTTGGATATTTAAATAGCCGACAAAAAAACTTTTATTTACCAGAACCACAAACCGATTTTATTTTTTCAATTATTAGTGAAGAACTAGGTGTAGTAGGAGCAATTATTGTTTTAACTTTATTTGCTATTTTATTAACATGTTGTATAAAAATTGCCTTAAAGCAAGATAATTTATTTTCTAAATATTTATGTTTTGGTTTAACTTTTCAAATGATTGTCCAAGTTATTATGAATTTAGCTGTTGTAATTGGTTTAATTCCTGTAACAGGTGTTACCTTGCCTTTTCTATCTTATGGTGGATCTAGTTTACTTACTAGTTTAATTGCTATTGGAATTATTTTGAATATTAGTAAAAATAATTAATTATTTTTACTAATTCAAAAAAATTTAAAATTAACTTTTTTATATAATTTTAATACAATAAAAAAATAGTAAATCAAATTGATTTACTATCTATTTTTAGTATCCTCTACATCTACTACCTAATATGATAGCAAGTAAAATATAAAGAACAACAATAATTAAAAATCCATTATCTCCTCTTGATGTAGTACAACAAGAAGTAACAGTTTCAGTATTTTGACAATTCATATTTATCTCCTTTCAATTATATATAATTACCTAATATGATTACTAACAAGATAAATAACACTAAAACAATAGCATAAGATGATGTGTGATTATTACACATAATTAATTCCTCCTTTTTAATATATTCACATTATTTTATGGTGATATTTTAATAATGTGAGGGCAAAAAACAGAAATTATGTCAAAAAGAATTGTTTTTTTTATTTGTTTTTGCTATGATTATAATGTTATTAAAGGAGGATTTATGAAAAAAACATTAATATTTCTAGTCGCCCTAATTTTAATATTATCAACTTTAGGATGTGACAAGAAAACAGAACTTGAAGGTGGTGAGAATGATTTAGTAACCTTTAAAGATAAAGATTTAAATATATCAACTAATGATTTATATAAAAAATTAAAAGATAAATATGGAATTAATTTTTTAATCGATATGATTGATGAGAAAATCTTAAATAAAGAGTATCCTGATAATGATAGTATTAATGATTATGTTGATATTCAAGTTAATTCTTTAAAGAATTATTACAAGACAGAAGCTGAATTTTTAGAATATATTAATAACTATGGTTATCAAAATGTTGATGAATTGAAAGATTATTTTAAGTTAAATTATAAAAGAAATTTAGCTGTTAAAGATTATTTAAAAAGTTTAATAAGCGATGAAGAATTAAATAATTATTATAATAATCAAGTAACAGGTGATACAGAAGTTAAACATATTTTAATTGAAGTAAATTCAACTAGTTCTATGACTGAAGAAGAAAAAAGAACTGCAAAAGAAGAAGCTTTAAAAAAAGCTAATGAAGTTATTACTAAATTAAATGATGGTTCAAAATTTGATGATCTTGCTAAAGAATATTCAAATGATGAAGCTACTAAAGATAATGGTGGTTCAATGGGAGTTCTTAATACTTTAAACTTAGATGATGTTACAAGACAAGAAATAAATAAGTTAGAAGTTTCTAAATATTCGACTACTCCAATTGAAACAGAATATGGTTATGAAATCTTTTTAAAAGTAAGTGTTAAAGAAAAGCCATCATTTGATAGTGTTAAATCAACTCTTCTTGAAAAACTTGCTAATGAAAAATTAACTAAAGATAGTAAACTTCAATATAAAGGAATTGAAAATATTCGTGAAAAATATGGTTTTAAAATAACTGATGAAGATCTTGAAATTTACTATGAAAATACCATGAAAAATTTATATCAACAAGATAATAATGAATAAAATAAGTAATCTTTAATTAAAGATTACTTATTTTTTTATTTTTTAATTGTTTATAAAGTTCCATTACAAATAAAATAATTAAAGACATAATAAAGAGAATTATTAAATCAAAAATAGGAATAGAAGCAGTTTTTAAAAATTTACTAAGGATTGGTATTTCCATAATTAAAACTTGTAAAATAATAGATAAAGTAATAGTAAAATACACAAATTTATTCTTTTTAACTCTTTTATCAAAAATAGATTTTGTTTCACTTCGACAATTTAGAACATGGATATTTTGAATAAATACCATCAAAGCCATAATATAACCTCTAGCTGTTGTTACTTCAAAATTTAAAACCTTTAATAAATAAACCCATGTTATAAAAACTAAACTACCAATGGTAATGCCTGATAATAAAACTTCTTGAAGTAGCTTTTTATCAAATAAATTTTCTTTTGGTGATCTTGGTTTATAATCCATAATATCATCTTCGGCTTTTTCATAAGATAATGCTAAATCTTGTAACCCATCTGTTACTAAGTTTAACCAAAGTAATTGAATAGCAACTAATGGTAAAGGATACTTAAAGATAATAGCTAACATAAAAAACAATACTTCAGCTAAACCGCAAGAAATTAACATATAAGTTATTTTTCTTATATTACTATAAGCACATCTTCCTTCAATTATACCTGATGTAATTGAAGAAAATTTATCATCAGTTAAAATTAATTTAGCTGTTTCCTTACTAACATCTGTTCCACTTCCCATTGAAATTCCCACATTACTAGCTTTTAAAGCAGGAGCATCATTAACTCCGTCTCCAGTTACAGCTACAAATTCACCTTGTCTTTTTAAAGAATTAATTATTTCTAATTTTTGTAAAGGTGTAACTCTAGCAAATACTTTTTTATCTTTAATGAAATTATCAAAAACCAATGTTCCTTCTTGAAATTTATGCTCTAAAATAACTCCATCAACAACTTCCTCTTGATTACTAGCAATTCCTAAATCTTTAGCTATTTTATAAGCTGTTAAAGGATGATCACCCGTTATCATTAAAACTTTAACCTGAGCCTTTAAACATTTATTAATAGAATCTAAACAATCATTTCGAATTGGATCAATAAAACCAACTAAACCTTCAAATCGTAAATTTTGAAGATCTTTTTCCGTATATTTTTCTTTAAAATGAACTTTTCCATTAGCAAGTGCAATTACTCGATAACCATTTTTAGCTAAATTAGTATTTTGTTCTTCTAATAATTGATAATCTAAATCTTGTTTTTTATTATTAACATTCATCTCTTTAGAAAATTCTAAGACTTTTTCTATGGAACCTTTAACTGTACAATATACATCATCTTGACCTTTTATTTGATAAAAAACAGCCGAATATTTATTAACTGATTCATAAGGAATAACATCAATTATTTTAATATCATTTTTTGTTAAATTTAACTTTTTAGCCAATATTAAAAAAGCTATATCAATTGAATCTCCGGAAAAAGAAAGACTATTTTTACTAATTTTTAAATTAGCTTCGTTGTTAATTAAACCAAATTTTGCAAGATTTTGAATACTAATTTGATCTTCATTATTATCAATGATGACTTCTCCGTCTAAATTATAACCACTACCGGTTACTTCATATTCCTTTTTATTTGGTAAAACAATTATTTTTGCTGTTTGCTCATTAACTGTTAAAGTACCTGTTTTATCACTAGCAATAACAGTACAACTTCCAAGAGCTTCAACAGAATTTAATTTTTTAACAATAACATTTTTCTTTAACATCCTATTACTAGCAATCGTTAAAGCCATAGTTAAAGCTAAAGGTAACCCCTCTGGTAAGGCTGAAACCGTTAAAGCGACTACAGAAGTAAAAGTTTCATGTAAACTATTACCTTCTAAATACATCAAAATTGCTAAAAAAAGGGCTGATACTAATAAAATTAAACTAATTTGTTTAGAAAACTTATTTATTCTAATTGTTAAAGGTGATTTTTCTTCTTTTTGATTATTTAAAGAATTAGCAATTTTACCAATTTCTGTTTCGAAAGCTGTTGCTGTTACCACACAAGTTGCTCTTCCTGTCAAAACAACACAACCAGCATATAACATATTAGTTCTTTCTTGAACTGGTACTTGTTTCATAATAACCTTATTATCTTTAGAAACTGCTAAACTCTCACCTGTTAAAACTGCTTCCGTAACTGTTAAGTTATGAGAATCTAAAATTCTTAAATCAGCTGATATTTTATTACCAGATTCTAAATAAACAATATCTCCTACAACAAGTTCACTTGAATTAATTATTACCTTTTTATTATCTCTTAAAACTTGACACCTAATTTTAATTATTTCTTCTAAACTTCTAGCTTTTTTATTAGCTGAATATTCTTGAACAGTTCCCATAACTAAATCAATTAAAATAATAAAGGTAACTGCAATAGCATCTAAATACTCTTTGGTTAAAATCGAAAATATAATTGTTACAATTAAAATAATAACAATAGGATCAAGAATCTGTTTAAAAAAGATTTTTAAAAGACTATCACTTTTTTTCTTAGGCAATTCATTTTTACCATATCTATTTAATCTTTTCTTAGCTTCACTTGTTGTTAAACCATCTAAACTAGTACTTAATTTTTCAAAAACTTTAACTATTTCATCATTATAATAATTCATCTAATCACCACATATCCAATATAAATTAGGTATAAAAGTATCATAATTATCCCCTCAATTCTATTAATATCTTTCTTATGATTAATAAAGATATAAACTAATAAACTTGTAATTGCTAAAATAATAATATCAATAAAAGCATTAGCTTCAATTAAGATTGGATTAATAGTTGCAGATAATCCTAATATTAAAAAGATATTATAAATATTTGTTCCAATTAAATTACCAACAGCTATATCCGTTTCACCTTTTTTAACCGCCACAATTGAAGTAACTAATTCTGGTAAATTTGTTCCAACAGCAATAATAGTAAGGCCAATAATATTTTCTGATATTCCTAAAAAACGACTAATATTAACCGAACTATTTACAATTACTTCAGCTGAAATAGCAATTAAAACAAATCCAACTATAATATAAATAAGATCTTTAAAACGAAATTTTTGCCTTTCTAATTGCATTTTTTTATCACTAAGAGTAGCTAACACTGTTGAATATAAAAATACTCCTGCTAATAATAAAAGTAAAATACCTTCAGTTCTTGTGATAATATTAAAAGAAGCATTATCAAAATAAACATCATAAGAAACAATAAATAAAACTAGACATGATAAAAGAGCAAATAAATAATTTTTTGTAATAATTTCTTTTTTTACTTTAACAGTTTTAAAAAGAGCAATTAAACCTAAAATAAATAAAATATTAAACATATTTGAACCTAATAAATTACCGAGTAGTATTCCATTAGCTTCTTTAAAAGAAGAAGAAATACTAATAGCAATTTCCGGGACACCAGTAGCAATAGCAACAACAGTTAAACCAATAATTAAAGTTGGTATTTTAAAAAACTTAGCTAAATTAACAGAACCTTCTACTAATAAGTTTGAACCTTTTATAATAACTAAAAAACCCAAAACTAAATATATTACGTTCATATACTCTCCTTATTATGGAATAAGTATAGCATATCTAATCCTATTTTTCTATAAGTATTAGTAAAAATTATTATTTTAAAACTTTTTAAGAATAAAATTAAAACTATTTTATAATATTATACAATAATTCCTTATTATATAAAAAAAACGAACTATTAAAGTTCATCTAATTTATTAAATGGTGCCCTCTGTAAGAATCGAACTTACGACTAGGCCTTACCATGGCCTTGTTATACCACTTAACTAAGAGGGCATTTGTTATTTTAATAAATAAATTTTTTCTTTTCTATCTTCTTTTTGATTATATAAATCATAATATTCCAAAATAGAACGAAGTCTAATTGAAGCTAAAAAACATAATTTTGTATCAACATTAAAATGAGCAAGTTCCCAAATTTGTTCAATTGTCATTTTCCAAATTACTTTTTCTAAAAAATTATCATCAACCATAATTAAAGTAGGATTTCTTCTTACTAATTCTTGAATAGCTAAATTAGAAATTAATAAATTATTATCTAAACATTTAAAAACAAGTTCTTCATTATTTAAAGAAAACAATTTATTTCTTAAAACTAAGATAATTTTATTAAGATTCACATCCATTCACCACTAATATAATAATCATAAAAAAAGATATTGTCAACATTTAACAATACTTTTTAAGCGTTTTATAACTTTTTTTTCAATTCTTGAAATATATGATTGACTAATACCAAGTATTTCAGCCACCTCTTTTTGTGTTTTCTCTTCTCTTCCATCTAACCCATATCTTAAAGTAATAATTTCTTTATCTCGACTTGATAATTTATTAATTTCATCTAACATTAATTTTTTATTTAAAGCATCTTCTAAAGGTTTAGTTACTAAATCAGAATCTGTTCCTAAAATATCTTCTAAATGTAATTCATTTCCATCAGAATCAAAACTTAAACTTTCATCTAAGCTAACCTCAGTTTTAATTTTTTTATTTTTTCTTAAAAACATTAATATTTCATTATCAATACAACGACTTGCATAAGTTGCTAATTTAATATTTTTATCTGGGCTAAATGTTTTAACTCCTTTCATTAAACCAATTGTTCCAATTGAAACTAAATCCTCTAAATCAACGCCTGTATTTTCATATTTCTTAGCTAAAAAAACAACTAATCTTAGATTATGTTCAATTAACTTATCTCTTGCAAACATATCTCCATCACTCGCTTGAACAATATAATATTCTTCCTCTTCCCTACTTAGCGGAGGTGGTAATTTATCTGTTGCTCCAACATAAAACAAACTTCCCTTTTTTTCAATAAAACAACTTATTAAACCAACTAAATTTAAAAGACCTATCACATTAATTCTCCTTTCATATTACTATGCAATATACAATCAATGCCCTCAATTTTAAATTTTTCTGAAGACAAACCTATTAAACAATTATTAAATTCTTTTTTATCAACAAATAACTTATCAACTTTTAAACATTTAATAACTCCAACATTATTTAAAGATTCAAAAGGAACTAAAATAACATCTTCTAATTTATATTCTAACTTTAATTTCACTAAAATAACTTTTCTTTTTTTAAAAGGATCATATAAATGATTACCTGTATCTAAAAAACCATTTAAATGATAAATTCTATTATGATATAAAATATCAACTTTATGATAATTACTATAATTATCTTTTAATTTTTTACTTTCTTTAAGAAAAATATAAATAATAATGGGACTTAAAATAATTAAAAGAAAATAATTTAGTTTAACACCACTACTTTGAAAAACAAAACCATTATTTGCTAAAAAACTATCATTTAATAAATACATACCACCTCCTAAAATAATACTTACTAAGTAAAAATAACTTAAATTACTAAAAGTATATTTTAAATTATTATAAGAAAAAGTTATAATAACCATGAAGATACTAACAATTATTTTATAAAGAAATAATTCTAGGGAATTTAAATTATAAAATAAAATAAAGATTGTTAAACCACCAAATAAACTTCCTAAAATTATTCTTTTAAATTTAATATTTCTTTTTAGTAAAATAGATACACTTAATAAGATTAATAAATCAAACCATATATTGATTAAAAAGATTACATCAAGATATAGTTTCATATTATCACCAAGAATAATATAACTTTTTTTAATTAAAAAAATTGTCGAATAAAATTTATTTTAAAAAAAATCTAAAATCAATTTGACTTTAGATAGTTTTAGTTCTATTTTTAATTTTATTTTTGTTTTTAGTTTTTATTTTTTCTTTTTTTAAAGAATTAAGTTGTGATTTTAAATATTTATTTAATTTTAATAATCTAGTTTTTCTATGATTTTTATATTGAATATAAAGTGGTTGATGTTTTAAATTTAAATATTCTTCTTTTGTTAATTTTATTTTTAAACGATATTCTTTAACTTCGTAAGGTAGTATATTAATGTATTTTATTTTTTCATAAGAAGTTGAACCAGAGATTGTTTTACAAGAATCTGTCAAATTTAAATTGTGATATTCGGTTAATTGATATTTTCTTTTGACTTTTTTTAAAACATTTAAGTTATAAATACTGTTATTAGTATTTTTATGATTATAAAGTTGTAAATTAAAGTTTATATCAACATATTTTGTATTATTATCTAATTTTTTGTTAGTATCTAACCAATTAGTATTAGAATTAATAATATCAATTTTCATTTTAAAGATATTTAAATAAAGTTTACCATGATTTCTAAATTTATCATAGAAAAAAATCATAAAGAAAGTTGTTAAAATGATTGTTAAAATAATTTCAAGGTCATTACTAAAAAAATTTTCCATATACCCCCCGTAAGATAGGCTTATTATAACATAGTAAATTTGAAAATGCAATTATTTGTTTTTTCAAAATTATTAAAAAAGCGAACTAAAATAGTTCGACTAAATATCAAAATGGTGCCATAGTCGTACACGTTTTGAAATTTCATTAAGGTTAATTTCTATATTTATTATACTACAGAACTTATATTTTTAAAGCAATGTTATTGAATATTTTTTAGAAAATCATTTAAACTATGATACCACTTAAACATACCCAATTTTTTATTAGCGTATTTTTGAAATTCCTCTTCAGTATAATTTTGATTAACATTTTTCCATCTGTTTAAAACTCTTTCATAACAAGTTTCTATGCTTGTTCTCATAACTATAATTTGTCCTTCTAATATAGAGTAATCTTTTATATTTCTGTATTGTACAGAATCAATGACAATGGTTTTATTACTATTTTTGAAATAATCTAAAACCTTTAAATAAAACTCATCAAAATTAGTAAACAAATAATCTTTTGGTTTATCTTTAAATATTTCTCTTAATTGGACACATTCTTTATTATTTGATGGTTGATTACTAAAAAGTATATCAGTGTCTATTACAATATAATTCTCATCATTAATATACTTATTACTAAAATAGGATTTACCACTTCCTGATTCACCAATAATATTTATAACTTTATCATCTGTTAGATTTTTAACATATGGCTCTTTACCTATAAATCTGCTTATTAATAAATCAGATTTTATCTCATATAAATAGGTTTCAATTTGATTCACTAGATCATTAGCATCTTTTCTATCATTTTTGTTGCCATGAGATATAAAATCATTCCATTCTTCCAAAACTAAATTAATATTTTTCTTATTAACTTTGTCCCTCAAAATTTGAAATGCTGTTTTTCTATAATTCATAATACTAACAGCACCTAATGCTTTATAATATGATTTTTTTGGTATTCTAGAAATTTTATAAAAATGAAGAGCCATCTCATCATCTACTTTTCTAGGATTACTTATAATTATTTTATTTGTTCTATATATTGTTGTAGCTCCCTCTAATTTAATGTTTTCCGCATCTTCAGGTACTATAACATCATAAATTGTTTCACCACGATGTAACCATCTTAAAATACAATCTTCACAGCAATAATTAAATCCACCAAAATCTTTCCCGTTTCCAGCATTAGGATTCCAATTATTTGCTACATTAACCTCATCTATTTTATATTTAAAATCACTTTTAGCCCCTGAAGTATTGCCATACATAACTTTTACATATTTTTTCATTATCTATAACCTCAATTCTATTTCTATATTAACTCAATTATTATTATAATCAAATTCTAATTTAAATGCTTCATAGTAATCCAATTTGACATCAAAAAAGTTTTACCCCTAAATTTATAACCACCTGCATAACCATTTTAGCCATTTACCAAATAAGTTAAATGGAATACAACCAAAACTTATTTATCATAACAATTATTAAGAATATTTTTAGCGAATTATATTTTCTATCAATTATTTCATTTATCTATTAACCATTAAACTAAAATCATTAAATTACCTTTTACCAAAAAAATTTTGATAATTCATCCCAATGATTTATACCAAAATTAACCTTTCTTATATTTAAAGCAATTATTTTCAACTAACATTTTTTATATTTTGATAATAATTTTTTATTATTTAACTTCGAAAAATAGTCTACTACATCTGTTAACCAATTTTCACTAGGTTTTTGAATAAATTTAATATCTTTCTTTTTTGCTAATAAATACCCTATTTCAAACATAACAGTATTTCCAACATATCCATCCTTATTACAAACAATAACACCTTCTGACTTTAAACAATTTTCAATAAAATTTGATTCTATTATAATAGGATTATCACTTATATCATCCTCGAAGATTATAAATCCATTTTCATCAGTTTTAATATTTGATAATTTAGGCGCTAAAATTTCATATCCATTTTCTTCCAATTGTAACGCTTTTTCTTTAATACATTCTATTTGTTTCTTCAAACTTCCTAACAATGAAATTGTATTTTTTTTATTTTTTTGGTTTTCTACTTGCAAATTAAATTCTATATTTCTCTCAACGCCTATATTTTCCTTATCATCAAATATTATTTCACCATATTTCCCTGGTTGCATTCTTAATTTTTTATTTTTAAATAAATATGGATATGCAAAACTTCTAATTATTTCTAAAGGAAATTGTATAACTTCTTTATAACCATTACTATTATCTTTAGAAATACATGACATTAACCACTCTGATTCATTAATATCGCTCCATAAAAAAATTTCTTGCTCCATTGCCATTAAGTAACCTAATACAAACATAGTACATTTATCTAAATCCCCATTTGAATTACAAACATAAACTGCATCACTTTTTAAACAAATATCTATCAGATTAATTATATCTTCTGAGGATAAATTAGGTAAACTAGATGTTTTAGGTATTCCATTATCATCAAATATTTTTCTTAATCCTTTATCATCAATTAAAACAGGTCCTCTTGTGCCAAAATAATATGCAATATTTTTTAAAATTGTTTCTTTTTCCTTATCATCAATTATATATTTATCACAATGATAAGAATTAGCATTTTGTGATAAAAATAAATATTTCATAAAAATGATATCATAAATATTATTTCCTAATAATGCAAAATCGATATAATTATCAGTAGGTTCTTTTCTCATCTAAATCACCTCTTATTTCAAATGATACAACATATAATATCATATTTTTATTTTTAACAAAATAATTAACCTATTAGGTATTTTGATACAAGTATCAAAATACCAATGATGATTTCGTATAAAATTTAAAAATCTGTCATATTTGAGACTAAAAATACATTTAAAAGTTCAAATAATCTGAACAAATTTCCTAATGGTGCCCTAAGGGAAGAAGTACAACAACTTTTAGTGCAAGAAAAACAGTCAGTAATATTTATTAACTAATATAATTATACTATATAATTTAAGAAATGTATCAAAAAAATAATAAAATTATGTTATAATCTTATTAAGAGGTGAAATTATGTCAGATAATATGTTTGATGAAAAAGGAATGTTAAAACCTGAATATGCTTGGACTGAATCTCAAAAAATAGCAATGTCTATTAATAACGGTATAGAAAAAATTGATCCACGAACTGATTTTGGGAAAGGTATTGTATTTAAAAGTATTGATGGTGGTGAACATGCTTCGATGGAAGCTGTTAAACAAGCTAATAAGGAATATTGGGATGCATCACTCAATGATTATGCTCGTTATGCAGAATTTGAAAAAGCATATTTTGATTGTATTACATCAAAGTTTAATATTAATGATAAAAACATGACTCAACAAGTTCTTACAGCACAACAAGAAAAAGTTGCTGCTTATATTAAAGAAAGATATGGAATTTATTTATCAGAATTATTAGAACAATATGATTATGATCAACAAGATAATAATAGAGGTCCAAAAAGATAATAAAAAAAATATATTAATTATAATAAGATTTAGAATTTAAAAGTACAAGTCTTTTTACACACGCTAATTGATATGTCAATTTGCAAGTGTATTTCTAAATTATTAAAAATTTAGTATAAATAAAGAATACGGCTAATAATGCTTTCGTATTCTTTTTCTAATGTTTCTTCTTTTATTAATTCATTTTTTCTATTTCTTTATAAGTATTTTTAGAAAAAACTATTAAATTATAAGAAGAATATAAATTTTTGTCATAACATTCTTTTAAAAGGTTTATAGTTTTATCTTTATCAACTTTGTTTTTAGAAAGTAGAATGCTTCTAAAAAATCTTTTAACATTTCTAATATATACCTAACAAAATCATTTAAATTATTATTCTTTTGATTAAGTTTTTCACACTCTTCTTCTAAATTATCTATTATTTTTTGTGAATGATTATATTCTTTTTCTAACTCTTTATAATTATAAATATAATCATCTAAATCATTAAAAAAGTTTTTATATATTACTTGGTTTTGAATTTCTTTGGTACATAATTCTAAATATTTTAGCAACAAGTCTTTAATAATGTCTAGTTATTGTCCTAAAGAAAGATTTTTAATTTTAGTTCCTTTTTCTCCACGCTCTAATTTAAAACCTAAATTATTTAATCTTAAACAATATTATCTTGTAATATACTTAAATAATTTTGGTCTTTTATATAATCTCTTTTATCAAACTTTTTAACAAGAGGTACTAATACTCAATGAATATGTGGTGTTTTTCATCTAAATACAATACTGAATGTAATATTCATTCTTTAGTATAACCTAAATCTTTATAAACAAATTCCATACATCCATTTGCCCATTTTAATATTTCTTCTTTATACAAAAAATTTATAATTACTTGTAAATATCATTTCGTCTGCGACACAAGTTTTACAATAACCTACCATTCGTTCAAAACTTTTATATCGATCTTGTCTAATAGTTTTCATTTCTTCTCTTGAGGCATTCGTTAAATTTAAAATATTAGTTAAAAATATATCAGGATTAACAAAAGTATCAATTGTTTCTGTATCTTCTAAAATTAATAAATCATTAGTAGTAAAATTAAAGTTTTCACATTGTTTTATTTCCTTAATCTTGTTATTAATATTATCAATCTTATATCTAATACTTTTTAATTCATTATCAAACTCATTTATTTTAACTATACTATTTAGATAAGCACATTTAATTCTTTCTTCTTGCTCTTTTAAACTAAAACCTTCACGAC
>CALVPE010000014.1 GCA_944350485.1 uncultured Bacilli bacterium | reverse complement strand
CTACATTCTTAGTAGCTAAAAATAGACATTTCATTAAAGAACTATCACTAGTAAATACTCCCTTAGTTTTAGTATATTTACGATATGAACGATTTAAACTTTCAATTGCATTTGTAGTATACATTATCTTTCTTAATTCCTTAGAATAATTAAATAATGTACAAATTGCTTCCCAATTATCTTCCCATACTTTTAAACTTGTAGGATAAATAGAATTCCATTTATTTTTTACTTTCTCTAAATTTTCTCGTGCCTCCTTTTCTGTATTTGATTTATAAATTGTTCTTAAATCATTACAAAATTCTTTTAAATGCTTATAAGAAACAAATCTAACTGAATTTCTTATTAAATGAACAATACATCTTTGTTGCATAGTATTTGGATAGACTGCTTTAATTGCTTCATTTATTCCTTTTAAACCATCAGAACATATAATCAGAATGTCCTTAACACCACGATTTTTTAATTCATTTAAAGTAGTCAACCAATACTTAGCTGATTCATTTTCGCCAATCCATATTCCTAATACTTCTTTAAATCCCTCAGTAGTAACGCCTAATATAACATAAGCAGCTTTTTTTACTATAACATTTTCTTGTTTAACATTAAAATGTACAGCATCAATAAATACAATTGGATATACTTCTTTTAATGGTCTCTTTTGCCATTCATCAATTTCTTCTAATACAGCATCAGTAATATTACTAATCATTGTTGCTGATAATTGAACACCATAAATATCTTCGATAGATTCACTTATTTCTCTAGTTGATAAACCTTTCCCATAAAGGTTTATAACTTTTTCTTCAATTCCAGATATATCTCTTTTATTTTTAGGTACTATTTGTGGTTCGAATTCTGCATTCCTATCTCTAGGTACAGTTAATTCAAATTCACCAAATTGACTTTTTACTTTTTTAGATGAATAGCCATTTCTATAATTTGTTTTATCAACTTTGTTATCACTTTTTTCATATCCCATATTTGAATCAAATTCTGCATTCATCATAGTTTGAATAGTATCTTTAAACATATCTTTTAGTGCTTCTGCAATATCACTTGTATTTTTTATATCGTAATTTTCTAATAAATATTTAACAACTTCATTATTTTTATTTTCTTTCATACAAAAATCCTTCCTTGGTTATATATTTCTATATTACCATAGAAAGGATTTATCTTTACACAAAATTATTTACATACTCTCCAATTGCTTTAATAACAGCTGATGAAGTAGCTTTAGCTGGTGGTAAATCTTTATTAAAAAATGGAAATTATTATTTGATGAGTAATTCTTATTATTGGACGATGACTCCAGTTGATTTTCGTGCCACTTATTCTACTGCTCATGTATTTCAAGTGTTTTCAACTGGAGAATTATCTCAGCAAACATATGTTGCAACATCTAATTATGGTGTTCGACCAGTTATTAATCTTCGATCTGATATTCTAATATCTCAAGGTGATGGAACTATAGAAAATCCATTCCAATTAAAACTTGCATAAAACTCTTGATTTTTTAAATAATTAATGTTATTATGTAATGCATAAAAGCAAGTGCGAAAGACGTAATAAAAGAAATTTTTAAGAGAGTCTATGGTTGGTGCAAGTAGATAAAATTATTTTATTAAGATCACTTTCAAGTGCTATTTATGGATAAGATAAATACGGTAATGCGTTATAATTTTGAGGATTTATTTTCTAAATCAAATTAAGGTGGTAACACGGTATTTCGTCCTTTCGATATACTGTGTTTTTATATTATGGGAGGATTTATGTTTAAAAAATTAGATACTAGTAAAACGAGTGAAGTTGAAAAAAAGATTAGTGAAAAGTGGGAAAATATGGATCTTTTAAATAAATGTTTAGAAGATAAAAAAGAAACATTTGTCTTTTACGATGGTCCAGCAACTGCTAATGGTTTTCCAGGTCTTCATCACATGGTTGCTAAGTTTTTAAAAGATAGTTTTTGTAAATATAAAACTATGCAAGGTTATAAGGTTTTAAGAAAAGTAGGTTGGGATACCCATGGTTTACCAGTTGAAGTTGAGGTTGAAAAAACATTAGGTTTTAAAAATAAAAACGATATAGAAAAATATGGTATTAAAGAGTTTAATGAGAAATGTCGTGAGATTGTTTGGAAAAATGAAAAAGCTTTTTCTGATTTAACAACAAAGATGGGACAATTAATTGATCTAAAAAATCCTTATGTTACTTATGATAATAATTATATTGAAACTGAATGGTATATTTTAAAAAAATTCTTTGAAGAAGGCTTATTTTATGAGGGAGTTAAAATTGTACCTTTTTGTACTCGTTGTGGAACTGGTTTAGCAAGTCATGAAGTTGCTCAAGGTTATAAAGAAATTGAAGCTCAAACTGTCATTGTTCCTTTTAAGAAAAAAGATGAAGATGTTTATTTTTTAGTTTGGACAACTACTCCTTGGACTTTAATATCTAATGTAGCATTATGTGTTAATCCAAATGAAAAATACGTTAAAGTAGAAAGTCAAGGTTATAAGTTTATTTTAGCTGAAAATCTTGTTGCTAAAGTTTTAGGTGATGATGTTAAGGTTCTTGAAACTTATAAAGGAATGGATTTAGAATATACAGAATATGATCAATTGATTCCAAGTTTATCAGTTAATAAAAAAGCTTTCTTTGTAACAGTCGATAACTATGTAACAATGGAAGATGGAACTGGTATTGTTCATATAGCTCCAGCTTTTGGAGAAGATGATAGTAAAATTGGAAAAAAATATAATTTGCCTTATTTAAATCCTGTTGGAGAAGATGGTTGTTATACAGATGGCTTTTGGAAAGGTTTAAGTGTGTTTGAAGCTGATCTTGAAGTTATTAAATATTTAAAAGCTCATGATAAATTATTTAAAAAACAAAAAATGCTTCATAATTATCCACATTGTTGGCGATGTGGAACTCCACTTTTATATTATTCTAAACCAAGTTTTTATCTTGAAATTACAAAAATTAAAGATAAAATCGTGGAAGCTAATAAAAAAATTAATTGGTATCCTTCTTATGTTGGTGAAAAAAGATTTGGTAATTGGCTAGAAAATTTAAATGATTGGGCAATTTCTAGAAGCCGTTATTGGGGAACACCACTTCCTTTATGGCGATGTGAATGTGGTCATGATGAAATGATCGGTTCAAGAGAAGAATTAGTCTCTAAAGCTATTGAAGATATTGATACAACGATTGAACTTCATCGTCCGTATGTTGATGATGTGCATTTAAAGTGTCCAGTTTGTGGCAAAGCAATGACTAGAGTTAAAGATGTAATTGATTGTTGGTTTGATTCTGGTTCAATGCCATTTTCCCAATATCATTATCCATTTGAAAATAAAGAATTATGGAAAAATCAATTTCCAGCAGATTTTATTTGTGAAGGTATTGATCAAACAAGAGGTTGGTTCTATTCTCTTTTAGTAATATCCGTTTTCTTAAAAGGAGTTTCTCCTTATAAAAATGTTTTAGTAAATGACTTATTACTTGATAAAGATGGTAAAAAAATGAGTAAATCAAAAGGAAATATTGTTGAACCATTTACAACAATTGAAAAATATGGAGCTGATATTGTACGTTTCTATTTACCATACACATCTCCTGTATGGACACCTTTAAAATTTGATGAAGATGGTTTAAAAGAAGTTTATTCAAAATTCTTTAACCCTCTTTTAAATACTTATACTTTCTTTGAAACGTATGCCAACATTGATAATATTGACCCTAGAGATTTTGAAGTTAATAATTTTGAAGAAATTGATAAATGGTTAATATCAAAATACAATAAACTATTAAAATATGTAACAGACAGTTATGAAGAATATGATTTAAATAAAGTAGTTAAAGCATTAGTTACATTTGTTTCAGATGATTTATCAAATTGGTATATTAGAAGATGTCGTAATCGTTTTTGGACAAGTGAATTAGACGATAGTAAAAAAGCTGTTTATAAAACAACTTATGATGTTTTACTTGGTTTATCAAAGATAATTGCTCCAATTGTTCCTTTTGTATCTGAAGAATTATATACTAGACTAACTGATCACAAGATAAGTGTTCATTTAGAAGATTTTCCTAAATATAATGAAGCTTTAATTGATCTTAAAATTGAAGAAAAAATGGATACTGTTCGTGATTTAATTTCTTTAGGAAGAAAAATAAGAGAAGATGTTAAAATTAAAGTAAGACAACCTTTAAAAGAAGTAATTTTAGATAATAAATTAAAAAATATTATAGGTAATTTGACAACTTTAATTAAAGAAGAATTAAATGTTAAAGAAGTAAATTTTGACAATAATTTAGATCAATATATTAATTATCAAGTAAAACCAAATTTTAAAATATGTGGTAAGATATTTGGTTCTAATATTAAAGAATTTTCAAAATATTTAGAAACTATGTCCTATGATTTAATTACTAAATTAGAGGATAATCAAACAATTACTATTACTTTAAATAATAATGAATATGAGATTACTAAAGAAATGTTAGATATTCGTGTTAATTCTAATGAGGGATATAATACAGAAATTGCTAATAACTTATTTATTATTTTAAATACTAATTTAACCCAAGAATTAATTAATGAAGGTATAGCTCGTGAACTTGTTAGTAAAGTTCAACAATTAAGAAAAGCTAAAAATTTTAACATTACAGATCGTATTTATATTTATTATTATGCAGATGGCAATTTTTTAGAAAAAATTACTAATTATTTAGATTATATTAAAAGAGAAACTTTATGTGATATGTTAATTCAAGAAAAAATTACAGAAAATATTTATAATTTAAATGGTGATAATGTTTATTTAGATGTTAAACGAGTTTAAAACATTATAATTAAAAGAACAATTTTATTTTAAGAATTTGTTCTTTTTATATTTTCTTGTCTAGTTTTAATAATAATGTGATATAATAGCAAATATGAAGTAGCTTAAAAAATCAAGAAAAATTAATAATAGGAGCAATCAAAATTATATATATCATTTAGAAAAATTATTAAGAAAGAGGTAGAAATGGGAAATTTATATATTGTAGCAACACCAATTGGTAATTTAGGTGATATTTCAAAAAGGGCGATTGAAACGTTAAATAAGGTTGATTTAATTTTATGTGAGGATACTAGAACTTCTAGTCATTTATTAAATTTTTACGAAATTAAAACTAAATTAATGTCTTATCATAAATTTAATGAAGAAAAAAGAAGTGAACAAATGATTACATTTTTAAAAGAGGGAAAAGATGTTGCTTTAATAAGTGATGCTGGTACTCCTTGTATATCTGATCCTGGTAGTATTTTAGTACGTGATGCAATTAAAAATGAAATTGAAGTTTTCAGTATTCCTGGATCATCAGCTTTACTTACAGCTTTAACTTTATCAGGTCTTACGCTTAATAACTTTGCTTTTTACGGATTTTTAGAAAGAAGAAATAGTTTTCAAAAAAAAGAACTTCTACAAATTAAAAACAATGATTTAGAAACCATTGTTATTTATGAGTCTCCTAAAAGAATAAAAGAAACTTTACAAAATATTTTAGAAGTTTTGGATAATCCTTATATTATTGTTTTAAATGATTTAACAAAAAAATTTGAAAAAAAATACTATGGTTTAACAAAGGATGTAATAACAGAACTTACTTCTAATCCTAGCTCTGAATTAGGTGAATATGTAATTGTAATTTCCAAAAATAAAAAAATAAAAAAAGAAGAAAAAAATAATTTAAGTTTAGAAGCTTTATTGATTGATAAAGTTTTTAAAGAAAAATGTAGTATGAAAGAAGCTATTAATAAATTAGCTTTAGAAACTAAAAATATTTATAGCAAAAAAGAGATTTATGCTGCTTCCTTAAATATTAAAAATTTTTTTGAAAAATAATAGATGTTTTTTTAATTATTAAAAATATAAAATTCTATAAATATAAAAAAATTGTTTTTTGTAATTTAGTTAAAAAGTTATATAATATAGTAACAAATGGAGGGGTTATGGATTTTGAAAAGAAAAAAATTAATAAAAAAAATTTGGTTTTAGAACTTTATAATATTCTTTCAGTTGATGAAGTTCCTTATGAAGAAATTGATAATTACATGCAAGAATTAAATCCTGAATCTATTTATCTTTTGAAAGAGGAATTATATTTATTAAGAAAGTACTTGAATAGATTAGATCTTTTAACTAAAAAAATTCTTTATTTGAGATATGGATTTTTAGATAAAGTATATTCATATGAGGAAATAACTGAGTTACTTGGAATAACTAAAAATAATGTTATTGCTATTGAAAAAATAGGAATAAAAAAATTAAAAAGAAAACTAAAATAAAAAGAGGAGATTGTCGTTTTGACTTCCTCTTTTAGTTACTATTAATAATAACTTGATAAGTTTTACCTTGTACAAAAGTATTAGAACCAACTTTAACTTGACTATTGGGACTTAAGTAACCAATTCCTGAATTAGCAGGTTGAAAAATAAAGGTAAAGTTAACTCCAGGACAAGCTGATTTTAATTTTGTTTCAAGAGTTTTCTTTGTTTGTTCAGGATTACCTCCTGTTAATAAACTTCCATCAATTACAATGGTATAAGTTTTAGCAGGACCAATGCTTAAAGTAATCGTAATGCTACTTCCTTTAATAACGATTCCAGTTTTACTTTGGCTTAAAGCTTTATCTTTACTAACATCGGAGAAATTACTGCTATAAACAAAGTTACATTTAATTCCTAAATTATTACAACTATTAGTAATTTCGGTTTTAGTTTTTCCAATAAAACTTGGAACTGTAACTTTTTCATAAATACCACTTGATAAGGTGATTAAAATATTCGTTCCTTCACTAACAACACTACCATTAGCTCTTGATTGCTTAATACTAATATCTTTTTTGGTATTTTCTGTATAACCACCATAAGTAAAACTACAAGTTAAACCAATCTTTTGACATTGATTTTGAATATTCGTTTTACTTAACCCTATAAGGCGTGGAACAATTACACTTTTTCCTTTTGAAATAGTTAAAACAACAGTTTCATTTTCGGTTAATTTCTCCCCAGCTTGATGACTACTTTTAATTAATTCCCCAACTTTAATACTATCAGAAAACTCATAAACTTCTTCATATTTAATCTGATTTTCCATTGCCCAAAGCTTAAATTCATTAATACTTTTAATATCAGGCATTACCATACTTCCTTTTGAGATAGTAATGATAATTTTACTATCTTCATCAATTTTATCACTTTTAGTATGGCTAACATTTAAAATATCTCCGCTTTTATGTTCTTTATCAAAAACTTCCAAATATTCAATTTTAATTTTATTTTCCATTCCCCAATTAGCAATTTCTAAACTACTCATTTTCCAAAAATCTGGTACAACAACTTCTTTTCCTTTCGAAACAACTAAAGTAAGTTTTGTATCAACAATTTGATTAACAAGATCTTGACTAACAACATAACCTTTTTCAACTAAAGAATATTCATATTTTATCTCATAAGAAATATTATATCTTTTTAAATAAGATGTTGCTTCAAACAAACTAAGATTTTTTAAATCTTTAACAGGTATTTTTTCAATTTCATCTGGTCCATAAGAGAAAATAAATTTAATCAAATCGTTTCTTTTTAAAGTACCACTTCCAATTTGTTCAATAACGGTATCTCTTTCTCGATCAGATTTTTGAAATTCAATTTCAACATTTATTAATTTATTATCTTTAATATATTGCATTACATCATCATATTTAAAACCAGTTAAATTAGAAACAATTACTTCTTTTTCATAATTTGGACCATCAGAAATAGTAACATTAAAAGTTTTAATATCTTTAATTAAAGTATTAATCCCATATTCTTGCATAATAATATGATTTTTTAAAACAGTATCACTATATTCATGTAAAATATTTAATTCTAAATTATATTTATCTGTAAAAGCCATTACTTCTTTAATATCTTTATTAATAAAATCACTAACATACAAATTATTTAGAGAATAAGAAGGAATAAAGAAAGTATAAATTATTAGAATAACAGTAATTATTAAGACATAAGGAATTGTTTTTTTACTATTAAATTTAAATAAAATAATAATAGTTATAAAAATAATAATTAAAAATGCTAAGGATTCAATTATAACTTGATAATTATTAAAATCAAGTTTAGGATAAGTTTTATAACCTAAATAAATAAGAATGCCTAAACAAATAATTAAAAGAAAAATATTAAATTTGCTTTTATTATTAGTATAATCATTTGTTGTAGTTAGTTTAACTTTTTTATCTTCTTTTTTTTCTTTTATTTCCATTTCTTTATCTGTTTTTTGTTCAGTTTTCTGATTGTTTTTAGTAATAGTATCTTTTTCTTTTAAAGAATTTTCTAATTTAATTTTTGATGTATCTTCTAAGTTAATTAAAATATTTTTTTCATCTTTTCTTTTATTTCTCATATAACCACCTACTATAATAATTATATAGTAATTTTTTTGTTAATAAAAGTAATTTTATGAAAATATTTTTAATCTTGACACATTTTTATAGAGGAATTATTGAATTTAAAATTTTCCTTTGTTATAATTAATAATAAGATAAGGAGGATTTATGAAAAAAGATGCAAACCAAAAAAGTAAGAAAAATTTGTATATTATTTTAGGAGTTATTATAATTATAGTTTTAATAGTAATATTTTATTTGGTATTTCGAAAGGATGAATCAAATAATAATATAAATAATAATAACAATAACAACAATAACAATAATAATGAAGTTATTACTAAATTAAGTACTTTTGAAATTAGTAATTTTGAGACTGATGAAAATACAACTAACCAAGTGCGTATGAGTTTTAAAATTACTAACACAAGCGATTCAACTATTGATGATAAATATTTAAAAATTAACTTGTATGATGATACAAAATTAATTTATACTTATGATTATTTATTAGAAGATTTTAAATCTAAAGAATATTTATATGTTGAAGCTACTCCTGATTTTGAATATAGTAAAATTACAAAATATGAATTTGCTATTGATAATGAAAAAGTTGTTGTTAAACCAACTTATAAATAAAAAGTTAGTTTATTTAAATTTTTACTATTAACTTGATTTTCTTTAGAGTATCATAAAAATAATTGAAACATTATTAAGAAATTATTATGGTAATTTTATTAAATTTTATGATAATTAATAATAAAAATGTTAAAAAGATTTATAATTAGAATTAGTATTTATTAAGTTAGTTTTATTAAAAATAAAGATGAATTTTTAAAGTTTAACTTTATTTTTTTTAGTTATAACTGATTGTTTTAATTTGCTATTTAAGGTATAATGTTTAAGTGATGAATCACAGAAAGAGGTATTTAAATGAGTAAGGTTGATGTTGTTTTAGGTTCTTTTTATGGAGATGAAGGAAAGGGAAAAATAATTGATTATCTTGGAGGAAGGGCTGATGTTGCTTTAAGAGCTACTGGTGGTAATAATGCTGGTCACTCAATTGAAGTTGATGGAGAAAAATTTGTTTTTCATTTAATTCCATCAGGTATTTTAAATAAAGGAACTCTTGCTATTATAGGAAATGGAGTTGTGATTGATCCAAAAGTTTTAATTGAAGAGATAAATACTTTAAAAAATAAAGGAAAAGATGTTTCTAATTTAAGAATTAGTACAAAAGCTCATCTTATTTTTCCTTATCATATTGATATGGATAAATTATTAGAAGAAAACCGAGGGGATGGGAAAATTGGAACAACAGCTAGGGGAATTGGACCTTGTTACTGTGATAAATATGAAAGATGTGGTATTCGGGTAGAAGATTTATATTCTGATAAATTTGGAGATTTAGTAAGAAGAAATGTAGATGATAAAAATAAAATTTTTGCTCTTTATAATAAACCTTTATATGATGCTGATTTGATTATTAAAGAATATCAAGAATATGCTAATCTTTTAAAAGAATATGTATGTGACACAGTTAATTTAATTCATAAATTATTACAGGAAGATAAGAAGATTATTTGTGAGGGAGCCCAAGCAACTTTACTTGATATTGATCATGGTTCTTATCCTTATGTTACAAGTAGTAATCCAACAATTGGAGGTATTATTTCAGGAAGTGGTTTAAATACAAAAGATATTGGAGAAGTATACGGGGTTATGAAAGCTTATTCATCAAGAGTAGGAGAAGGTCCTTATGTAACAGAGCTTACTAATCAAGTAGGGGATAAGATAAGAGAATTAGGTCATGAATATGGTGCAACTACTAAAAGACCAAGAAGATGTGGTTATTTAGATTTAGTAGCTTTAAGATATGCAATTTTGGTAAATGGTATCACAGCTCTTTGTTTAAATCATTTGGATACAATTGGTAAATTAGATACAATTAAACTATGTATAGCCTATGAATATCAAGGTACGAAAACCGAAGAATTTACTACTAACGAAAAAATACTACGAGAAAGTAAACCTATTTATGAAGAGTTTAAGGGAAATTTTGGTGATTTAAGTCAGATAAGAAATCGGAAAGACTTACCAAAAAATGCTTTAAAATATATTGAAAGAATTGAAGAATATGTACAAATTCCAATTAAATTTATTGGAGTTGGAGCTAGTAGAGAGGAAATGATTATCGAATGAAAAAAATAATTCTTGTTGTTTTAACTTTAATTTTAATAACAGGTTGTTCGTTTAAAGACTTATTTATCAAGGAAAATGTAACAGAAGATTTACTAAGTGGTAAGATAAATGCGGAAATAATTGTGAAAGATTATGGGACTATTAAATTAGAACTTGATGCTGATACAGCACCAATTACCGTTACTAATTTTGTTAATTTAGCTGAAAGTGGTTTTTATGATAATTTAACTTTTCATCGCATTATTGAAGGTTTTATGATTCAAGGAGGGGATCCTAACCATGATGGAAGTGGAGGATCCGAAAAAATGATTAAAGGTGAATTTGAAAATAACGGGATTGAAAATAATATATCGCACAAAAGAGGAGTAATTTCAATGGCTAGACGCGGTAGTTACCCTGATACATCTGAGACAATGAATTCAGCTTCAAGTCAATTTTTTATTGTGCATCAAGATAATACGGATTTAGATGGTTCATATGCTGCCTTTGGACATGTTACAGAAGGTATGGATGTTGTTGATAAAATAGCTACTGCTGCTAAACCAACTGATAATAATGGAACAATTCCTTTTGAAAATCAACCAGTTATTGAAACTATTAAAATAATACATGATAATAAAAATAATTAAAGAATGTTAAATATTCTTTTTTTATTTAGAATTTAATAAAAAAAGAGAGGTTTTAAAAATGTTAGAATTACAGGAAATATATGAAGAAGCAAAATATTTAGATATATTATTTAATGCTAGAAATAATTTGAAAAGTCAAGAAATAATTAATAAAAATATTTTAGAATTATTAGTAGAAATTGGAGAACTTGCTAATGAAACAAGATGTTTTAAATATTGGTCTTTAAAAAAAGCTAGTCCGAAAGAAGTTATTTTAGAGGAATATATCGATTGTTTATTTATGATTTTATCGTTTTGTAATTTATTAGATATTTCTTTGAAAGAGAATTTTCAAGAAGAGAATAATTTAGATTTGGTTTCTAGTTTTATAAATTTATACGAAAAAACAAGTTCTTTAAAAACAAAACTTGAAAAAGAACAGGTTAAATATTTATTGGTTGATATTTTTCATATAGCTAAACTTTTAAATTTTACTTTAGAAGATTTGAAAAGAGGAAGTAAATTAAAAAGTTTAATTATTCAAAAAAGGTTTCAAGAAGATTATTAAAAATAAAAAAAATTAACTATTAAAGTATATATTAAAATCTTTGTTATCATAATTATAATAGTTAGAATATAAATAATTGTTTTTTTATTTTTAAAGCATAATTTATTATAAACATTTTATTTAAAAGTTTTAAATTAAAATTATTGTTATACAGTAAAAGTTGGATATCTTCTTATGAAAAGTCCAACTTTTATTAATTAAGCAAATAATTATTTATATAATAAAACTTGAAACATAAAAGTTCAAGTTTAGTATCAATCTGGTGGAGCTGAGGAGAATTGAACTCCTGTCCGAAATCAAAGATAAATAAACATCTACAAGGTTAGTTAATTTATTAGATTCATTAGGAAATAAGCAAATTAACAAGCATAAACCTAACTAGTTTAGTAAAATTCATTATTATTCCTAAACAAAATAATAATATAATCTACAAAATGAATTCCAGAAAAGATTCGTAGATAAAATCTTTAAGGAATATTTGCTACTTTAAATTAAGCAAATGCTAATTGATTATTTTTTCCAGTTATATTTAACTGATTATTTAACGCATAAGTGCGCCTTGCAATTTAAATTCTAATAATCCCGTCGAAACCATTACAGCCCCAAAACATTTTGATTATATCATATAAAAAAAAAAGAGTAAAGATTTTCTTTAATGATATTGACGTTTAAAAGAAGGTATGCTAAGATTAATACATAAAGATATGGAGGAAGAAATGAAGAATGTAAGAAATAATAAAGGTTTCACTTTAGTTGAATTATTGGCAGTTATCGTTGTTTTAGCAGTTGTTATGGGTATTGCTGCTGTTGCTATTACTGGTGTTTTAGATTCAACTAGAAAAAATGCTTTTGTTGCTTCTGCCAAACAATATATAGAAGGAGCTAAATCGTTAGTTAAAGCTGATATGGTAGAAGCTATGATGGGTGGAACTGGTAAATATATTACAACTTGTGGTACAGATTCGACTTTTACTATTCCGCTTACAGATCTTAAATTAGAAACAGGTGGAAAAAGTCCGTATAGTGGCGCTTCTTATGATAACGCAAGTTCAAAAGTTGTAGTAACAGCTTCAGAGAATTGCAGTACCTTTAGTTATAAGATTTTCTTAACTGATGGGGTATATCATATTGGAACCACTGATACTCCAATTGCTGAAGATTCTATATCTGCTTCATCAGTAGTAAGTGGTGATTAAAATAAAGTAAAGTTCATGACATGAACTTTTTTCTTTTCTTTAAAAATAAAATTTGCTATAATAATTTTGAAAGAGGTAAATATGTTAATTATTGGATCACATGTCAGTTTTAATAAAAATAATCAATTGTTAGGTAGTTTAGAGGAAAGTTTGAAGTATAAAGCTAATACATTTATGTTCTATACAGGTGCTCCTCAAAATACCAAAAGATATGAAATAGATCAAAATATTACTAAACAAGCAATTTTAAAAATGCAAGAAAAAAATATAAATATCAATAACATTATAGTCCATGCTCCTTATATTATTAATTTAGCTAATAATAAAGAAAGTGATAAATATGATTTTTCAATTCGTTTTTTAAAAGATGAAATTAAAAGATGTGAAGAGTTAAAAATTAAATATTTAGTTTTACATCCTGGAAGTCATGTAGGACTTGGAATAGATGTTGGAATTGAAAATATAATATTTGCTTTAAATATGGTTTTAGAATATGATCAAAATGTTACAATTCTTTTAGAAACGATGTCTGGAAAAGGAACTGAAGTTGGTAGTAACTTTCAAGAAATTAAAAAAATAATAGATGGAATTTCCAAGAAAGAATTAATAGGTGTTTGTATAGATACTTGTCATTTAAATGATAGTGGTTATGATTTAAATAATTTTGATACTATTTTAAAAGAATTTGATCAAGTAATAGGACTTTCTTATTTGAAATGTGTTCACGTTAATGATAGTAAAAATATTATGGGAGCAAGAAAAGATCGTCATGAAAATATTGGTTATGGAACGATTGGATTTAACAATCTTTTAAAGGTTTTATATCATGACAAGTTAGATAATATTCCTAAGATATTAGAAACACCTTATATAAATGAAAAAGCACCTTATAAAGAAGAAATTGAAATGATTTCTAAAAAAGTTTTTAACCCTAACTTAAAAGATTTATAGTATTTTGTGATGATAACTTTCGTAAATAAAAATAAAAGTATTTGAAAAAAGAAATAATTATGGTATAATTAAGATGTCTAGATAATTTGATACATTGTTAGTATAAATCCTACAAAGAATTGTATATGGGAATCTTGATCAATAGTCGGTGTTGAATGCTTGGGTGTGAGTTCCTAAGAATCCTAAAGACTAGTATGGATACCCACCTGATTAAAAATCGGGTTTAATTCCTCAATGGTCGGTTTTCTGGATGTAAATTAGTGTAAACTAGGAGATAGATTAATTTGACAGTCATTGTCGAATCTATTTCCTTTTCTTTTTATCTATTATATATTTTTTTTGGTGATAAAAATGGATAATCAAGAATTAAAAAATTTAATTATTAGTAATCAAGGTTTAATTTATAGTATTGTTAATAAATTTAAAGGTGATAAAGAAGATTTATTTCAAGCTGGTTGTTTAGGTTTAATAGATGCATATAAAAAATATGATAAAAATTATGAAACAAAATTTACTAGTTATGCTTATCCTTTTATTTATGGAGAAATTTATAAATTTGCAACTGCTAATAAAAATATCAAAGTATCTAACGAAGTTATAAAACTTAATATGGCTATTATGAAAGCTGAAGATTATTTAACTCAAAAATTTAAAAGACCACCAACAGATATAGAATTAGCTAATTTTTTAGAAATTTCAATTTATAAGATAACAGAAACTAAAAACTCTCTTTCTACTATTAGTTTGGATGATTTACAAAATGATACTAATTTATATGATTTCATTAGTTTAGAAGGTATTTCCAAAGATGATTTAATTTTATTAAAAGATGCTCTTAATAAATTGGAAAAACAGGAAAAAAGATTAATTTTAAAAAGATATTTTTATAATATGACTCAAAGTGAAATAGCCAAAGAAAGTGGTGTTAATCAAGTTAAAGTAAGTAGGGAAGAAGGAAAAGTTTTAACTAAATTAAGAAGTTATATGTGAAAAATAATTGATTAATATTATATTTATGATAAAATTATCTTGAGGTGTATATATATGGGTAAATTTTGTGCTAATTGTGGTGAAAAATTAGAAAATAATCCGGATTTTTGTTCAAATTGTGGTTTTAAAGTAAATTCTGAAAGTAATCAAAAAACGAATTATAATAATACTACTAGTCCTCTTCTTATTAAAAAAGATATTGTGATTAGCGTAGTTTTATCACTGTTAACTTGTGGTATTTATAGTCTTTATTGGCTTGTCACAATGAATGATGATGCTAACAAAGTATCTAATCAATATGAAACAAGTGGTGTTATGGTAATACTTTTAACCATTATAACTTGTGGTATTTATGGTATTTATTGGAATTATAAAATAGGTCAAAAATTATATGAAGCAGGTCAGCGATATAGTAAAGATATCAAAGATAATTCGATTTTATATTTAATTTTATCACTATTTGGTTTTTCAATTATTAATTATTGTTTAATCCAAAATGATTTAAATAAATTTGCTAATGAATAATAAAAGATTAATAAAAGTATTATTATTAGACCTCTTAATTTTTATAATAACACTTTCTTATTATGAATTAAATAAATATTACCAAATAGGAATACCATGTTTATTTTATAAAATAACTGGTTTATATTGCCCAGGATGTGGAATAACAAAATTAGTATTTTCAATCATAAATTTTGATTTTAAAAAAGCTTTTTTTTTCAATCCTGTTGTTTTTATACTTCTACCATTTTTAATAGCTTATTTTATTTATCAAGAATACATTTATATTATGAATAAGAAAGATAAAATATTCAAAAAAATACCTAATTTTATTTATTATTTTATGGTTATTATTTTAATTATTTTTGGAATTTTTCGAAATATTTTATAAGTTGCAGATTTTAAAATTCTAAACAATGTTTTATTTCATATATTTTATTATGAATAGAATATTGTTTTCTTTTATATTAACAAGTTTAGCTGGTTTAGCAACTGTTATTGGTTATTTTGTTATTTATTTAAAAGGAAGTAGAAAAAAAGTTATAACTTTTTCTCTAGCTTTTACAAGTGGTATTATGTTAACTATTTCAATCATTGATTTAATACCATCTTCTTTTTTATATTTAAACAATTATCAATTCTTTTTTAAAATTCTTTTAATTCTTTTTTTCTTTATTTTTGGACTTTTTTTGTCCTATTATATAGGTATTAAATTTGACAGTAAAACATCTAATTCTTTAGAAAAAATAGGACTTATTTCAATGTTTGCTATTATTTTACATAATATTCCAGAAGGAATAATAACTTTTATGATAAGTGGTCAAGATTTAAATTTAGGAATTAAATTAGCACTCGCTATTAGTATGCACAATATTCCAGAAGGAATAAGTATTGCTATTCCCATTTTTTATGCTACCAAAAAGAAATTAAAAACTTTTTTTTATGTTTTAATCTCTGGTTTTAGTGAAATTTTAGGAGCTTTTTTAACTTATTTCTTTTTAAGTAAATTTATAAATAATTTAATAATTGGACTTATTTTTAGTTTAATAGCTGGGATTATGGTTAGCATAAGTTTAACAAAGTTATTACCTGAAATTTTTAAATATAAGGAAAATAAATATCTTTATTTAGGTTTTTTAACAGGATCTATAGTTATGATTATAAGTCATGTTATTATTTAATAATTTTCATCTAAAATAATATAATTTTGATTTAAATTATCTAATTTCTTTAAAATAGTTTGATTAACTTCTAAAATATAAGTAATATCTTTCTGAAAAGTTTTATTTATAATTGTGGTTGTATTTAGAATACTATCTAATTTTTTAAAATTATAAGGAATACTTAGTTTGATTTTAAATAATTTTTCTAAAGGAATAATATTAGTTTTTTTTAAAGCTTGACTACAGCTATTAGAATAAGCTCTAATTAATCCACCTGATCCTAATTTAATACCTCCAAAGTAACGAATTACAAAGCAAACAAGATGATTTAAATTATTCTTTTTCAAAACTTCTAAAATAGGTAAACCTGATGTACCACTTGGTTCTTTATCATCATTAAATTTAATTTCATTATCAATTATATAAGCATAACAAATGTGAGTTGCATCTTTATAATTTTTTTTTAATAAATTTAAATGTTTTAGTACTTCATCTTTACTATTTACTTTATAAATATAAGTTATAAATTTTGATTTATTAATAATAAATTCATTGATTACATTTTCTTTAATAGTCATATTATCACCAATTTAATTATAGCTTATTTCAAGAAAAAGTTAAATATTTAAATTTTGGTTTTAGTCTCAAATTAGAAATGTTAGCATACATTAAAATGAGGAGGATTTATGTCTAGTTACAAAGAGATTGTTACAAAAGCAGTTTTAGGAAAGGGGAAAAAAGTTTTTACACATAATCATTTTGTTAATGTTAGTAATGCAGCTACAAATGTTCTTGGGTGTTGGGTTATAAATCATAATTTTCGAGGTAATAAAGATGGTGATTTAATTACTGTAACCGGTAGTTATGATATTAATATTTGGTATTCTTATGATAATGATACTAAAACGGATGTTGTAAAAGAAACTTTTAATTATAAAGAAACTGTTAATATTCGTGAGAAAGATGGAGTAGATTATAGTGAGGCATCAATTATTGTTAGAAGTTTAAAAGATCCTAGTTGTAAAGAGGTTCATATTGAGGGTAATAAAATTAATTATAAAGTAGAAGAGGAACTTGGTATTGAATTAATAGGAGATACTAAGGTAAAAATATTAGTTGATGAAAATATGGATGATTGGGAAGAAATAGTTGATGAAAGGGATGCAATGAAAGAAATTGATGAAAGTGTTAATGAAAATTATTTAGAAAAGAAAAAATAGTTTTTAATTAATGTATTTTAAATCAACGTCTATTGATGTTGGTTTTTTTGTAGGTAAAAAAATGTCAAGATTTGCTATTTTAGGTAAAAAGTGCTATAATTATTAACGAAGAGAGGTCTAAAATGAAAAAAGAAAAAAGTGATAATATATTAATTAATATTAATAAGAAAAAATTATTAAATGGGATAGGAATAGTTGTAGTTGTTTTAGCTATTATTGGCTTATCATTTGTAGCATCTAAAAGTTATGGTAGTAATATTGAACCTTATGAATTTAATGAGATAACTATTGATGAATATTTAGAGCTATTAAAAAGTGAAGAAAAATCTATTATTTATATTGCTCGTCCAGGTTGTTCTTTTTGTATTCAAGAAACACCTATTTTAAAAAAAGTAGCATCGAAATATGATTTAGAAGTTAATTATCTTGATACATCAGATTTCTTTGATAGTGTTAATCAACAATATACAGAAAGTGGTTTAAAATTTGTTAATTCGGCTGAAGAATACAAAGAAGGTTATGGAACCCCTAATACAATCATTGTTCAAAATGGTAAGATTGTTGATGGAGTATATCAATATGTTGAAGAAAGTGAATTAGTCGAATTATTCAAAAATAATGGGTTTATAAATGGCTAATATATATAGTTTAGCTAAGCGTTTTCAAAACAGATATTTTGGAACGATAGCCTTTCGAATTAAAGCTCATAGCAAAGTTATTGAAGAACATATCAATCCTAATGAAAAAATATATTATGTATTTTGTGGTCAAAAAGGTTTTTCTCATAAAGAAATATTTTCTACCTGCGTTGTTGCTTTAACAAATGAAAGAATTATTCTTGCTACTAAGAGAGTTCTTTGGGGATATTTTTTAACTTCTATTACTCCTGATTTATTTAATGATTTAAAAGTTCAAGCTAATATCCTTTTTGGAAGAGTAATCATTGATACTGCAAAAGAAAAAATAGCTATTTCAAATTTAGCTAAGAGTAGTTTAGGAGAAGTGGAGACTGCTGTTTCTACTTATATGACTAAATTCAAAAATAAAAATTAAGAAATAATGAGTTTGTTATTTCTTTTTTTAGTTTTATATTTTAAATTGTTTGAACTTAATTTATAATAAGTACGAATTGGAGAATTTATGAAAACTTATCAAAAAATTATTAGAGAAATATGTCAAGAATTAAATATTGAATTTAATTTATTATCAAAAGATTTTATTATTAAACTAGAAAAAGATGGTTTAGTTAAATACATTTATGGTTATAAATTTCCATTAAATGATCATGCTTTAGGATTAATTTTAGATGATAAATATGCAACCTATGAAATCCTAAATGATTATAATTTACCAACTATTGAAATGATACCTGTTTTTTTAAATTATAATCAAGAAGAGTTAAAAAATTATTTAAAAAAGTATCAAACTCTAATTGTTAAAGCTAACAATGGTACTTGTGGAACCGAAGTTTATAAAGTTAATACTGAAGCAAAATTATTTTCAACAGTTAATAACTTATTAACAAAAAATGCTCCTGTTTGCTTATCACCTTTTTATAATGTTATTAATGAATATCGGGTTATTATTTTAAACAACCAAGTAAAAATTATGTATGGTAAAATAAAACCAACCATTATAGGAGACGGGAAACATACTATAAAAGAATTATTATTAACTTTTAATTATAACTATTATAGTCATTCTAAAAATTTGGAAAATCTGAATTTTGATTTAAAAAAAATTCCTAAATTTCAAGAAAAAATAGAAATAAGTTATAAATTTAATTTATCAAACGGTTCAATTATTTTTGAAATTGAAGATTTAAAATTAAGAAATGAATTAAAAGAGCTTGCTTTAAAAACAGTTAAACTTTTAAATATTAAATTTGCAAGTGTTGATATTATTAAAACAATCGATAATAAATTACTTATTTTAGAAATTAATAGTGGTGTTATGATGGATAATTTTATTAAATTACATAAATCAGGTTCTTTAATAGCTAAAGAAGTTTATAAAACTGCCATTAATAATTTATTTGTATCTAATTCTTAATTGTGATATACTTGTACTAGAAAGGCTAGTAAAATATGAATAAAAAAGGATTTACAACCGTTGAATTAATTTTAACTATTGCTTTAGTAATTATAATTATGTCAACTATTACCAGTGTTACTTTTGTTTATCGTGATCGAAGTGATTATGAGGAAAATGTAACGCAAATTACAACATATAAAAATACTTTAACGAAAATAATTTATGATGATATTTTAGATTTAAATGATCCAGTTGTTAGTATTAAAAAAGATGATAATTTTTATACTTTAACAACTAAAAATAATAAAACAATTCCGTTAAAAATTATTGAAGAAGATGATAAAGTTGGGATTTTATATAACAACATGGAATATATTATCCCTGGTTCTAATGATGGTAGTATTGAATTACAAAATGTTAAATTACAAACTGATGATGTCAATAAAATCTATGTTTTAGATATTACTTTCAATAGTCTTATAACAGATCCTTTTACAATCCACTTCATGGTCTCATAAAATTTAAAATTAAGTAAACTAAACTACTGCTTAAAAAACCATGAATAATTCTTGCAAATAAATAGTTGGAATAGCTAACTTTATAATCCTTTAAAATACTAAAAACTTGTAAATGAATACTAATTCCACCAAAAGAGATAAAAAAAGTCATCAAAGTTGCTTTTAAGAGAAGAGGAATACTTAAACTACTAACATAATAAAGACCCTGAGTCATTTCTAAAAGACCACATAAAATATTTAAAACAATAGTATTTAAAGGAAAATTAATTCTGATAATTGCTGTTATTAACATAAAAAAAGTAATAATACCAAGTAATAAAAATAAAATTTTTATGGTATTATAAATTGCATTAGTTAAACAAGTTACAAAACTTGTTTTTTGTTTTAAATTAATATTTCCTTTGTTACTTAAATTAATATAATAATTTCGATAAAATAAACCAATTAAAAAATTAATTAAATAATGAATAATTAATATTAAAATTCCAACTTGTTTATCATTTAAAAAAGTTATACCAATTGTTTGAATTATAAATAAAGGATTTGAAAAATGAGTAAAAGTTAATAATTTATTAGCTTCTTTAGTATTAATCTCTTGATTATCTAAAAGCATTTTTAAATATTTACTATTACTAGGAAAACCACTTACAATTGATAAAACAAAAACAAAAGAAGTACTTTTTTTCATTTTAAAAACTTTCTCCATAAAATTACCAAATATTTTAGCTAAATAATAAATTCCTTGATAATTACTTAATAAATCTATTAAAATATAAATTGGTAAAATAGTTGGAACAATGTTATAAAACCAAATATTAATACTTTTAAAAATAGTTTCAATTATTAAACTAGAATGATTAAATATTTCTAAAAAAAAGATTGTAATAATAAAACAAATTACAAAATTTAAATATTTTTTATTCATAAAAATCCTTATTTTTGTTATAATTAAGTAGGTGATATTATGCTTAATAAAATATATTCAAGTTTAAAATCTTTTATTAAGGAAAATTATAAATTATTATTAATTTATTTAATTGCTTTTTTTATTCTTACTTATAGATTACCTTATTTTATATATATTGGTGGAGGTATAATTGATTTATCAGATCGAATTAATTTAGAAAGTAATGAAAAAGGTTCTTATAATATGGCTTATGTTAAAGAAATGCAAGCAACTATTCCAACTTATTTATTAAGTTTTTTTAATTCAAAATGGGAAGTTGTTAAGCTTCAAGAAATTACAATTGATAAACAAGAAGATAGTAGTGATATTGATAAACGAGAAAAATTATATTTAGAAGAAGCTAATCATAATGCTATTTTAAGTGCATATAAGTTAGCTAAAAAAGAAGTTTTCGTAAAAGAAAGTACTTATAAAGTTATATATGTTAATGAAAATAGTCAAACAAATATTAAAATTGGAGATCAATTATTAAGTGTTAATGGTATTGACGTAGATGATGACTTAAATTATAAAGAAAGTTTAAAAAATTTAAATATTGGTGATAAAATTAATATTAAAGTTTTAAGAAATAATCAAGAATTAGATTGTTATGCTAATATAATTGAACTAAATCATGAAAAAGTGATAGGTCTTTATTTAATTAATATAATAGATTTTGAAACTAATCCAAGTATTGAAATTAAAAGTAAATGGAATGAATCTGGTCCAAGTGGAGGTTTTATGACGTCTCTTGCTATTTATGACAGATTAGTAGAAGAAGATTTAACAAAAGGAAGAAAAATAGTTGGAACTGGTACAATTGATAAAGATGGGAAAGTAGGAGAAATAAGTGGCGTTAAATATAAATTGATGGGTGCTGTTAAGAAAAAAGCTGATATTTTCTTTGTACCTAAAGAAAATTATGAAGAAGCTTTAGAAACTAAAAAGAAATATAATTACAAAACAGAAATAGTTCAAGTTGAAACTTTAGAAGAAGCAGTTAATTATTTAAAAAAATAACTAAAAAGAATAATTAAAAAAAAATAATTTTAAAAATTCAAAATTTAATTGTTATTTTTTTAAATTAAGTGTAATATATTAATAGGTGAAGTTGATGAAGAATTTAATTATTTTTTATGATCATAGCAAAGAGATAATTCATATTGTTAATAAATATAAAAAAAATTATCAAGCTGACATTTATGAAATAAAAACCTTAAAACCAGTTTCTTTTTTTGATAAAATTTCTAGTTCTTATTTTGGAAATAGTCTTAATGTTTTAAAATGTAATTTAAATTTAAGAGAGTATGATAATATTATTTTAATTTCTCCGTTATGGTTTAATAAATTACCTAGTCCAATTATTAAGTTTTTAGAACCGCAAGTTGGAAAAATAAATAATATTATATATGTTTTATATAATTATAATAAAGAAGATTATCCAAAAGAATTTGATAAAATGGATAAAGTCTTAAATTTAAGAAGAAGTAATTCTTATTTTATTACTTTAAATAAAAAAGATATTCATGTTAGAGTTTATCAATAAAATAATGGGGGTAGTAGTATGAAAAGAAAAATTTTCTTAATTTTAATCGTGTTTTTATTTAATATTTTATGGGTAAATGCACTTGATATAACTAATAAGTTAGCAAGTCATTATAATTTTGTTATAAAAACAACTGATAAGTCAACGTTAAATAATAATCCTAATATTATTGATGAAATCGATATCATGACAAATCCTAATTTAGTTTTTGAAAATGAAAGTGCTGATACAATCGGCAAGAAAATTAATTTATATTTAAAAGAAGAATTGGCAGGTTATGGAGATTTAATTAGTCGTTATGCAATTATTAATAATGTTAATCCTTATTTAATAGCTAGTATGATTATTGAAGAAACACATTGTGATTTTAAATGTAGTGTTTTAGTAACTAAATGTAATAATGTTTATGAAGCAATTTATAATAAAGATAGTTTAAATCAGGCTGCTTGTTTTGAGGGTTATTATCAAAAGTTTGATACAATTGATGCTTCAATTAAAAGTTTTATAAAATATGTGAAAGTTGAGTTTTATGAACACGACTTAAAAACTCCAAATAGTATTTATAAAAAATATAATAAAGATGTTCGTTGGGCGTTTATTGTTAATCAATATATGGATCAAATTAAAAAATCTATAATTAATTAAGAGGTATTTATGTTAAATATTGTTTTATATGAACCAGAAATTCCTACTAATACGGGAAATATTATGAGAACTTGTGTTGCAACTAATACAAGATTACATTTAATAGAACCTTTAGGTTTTAAATTAGATGAAAAAAGTATTAAAAGAAGTGGAGTTAACTATATTGATAAATTAGATTACTTTGTTTATTCTAGCTGGGAAGACTTTAAAAGTAAGAATAAAGGAACTTATTATTATTTTACAAGATATGGTAAAAAGCCTCATACAAGTTTCGATTATCAAAAAAGTTATCAAGAAGGAGATATTTATCTAATTTTTGGAAAAGAATCAACTGGTATTCCTAGGGAAATATTAAAAAAAGATTTAGATCATTGTATGCGTATTCCGATGACAAGTAATGTAAGATCTTTAAATTTATCTAATTGTTGTGCGATTGTTGTCTATGAAGTTTTAAGACAACTTGGTTATCTTGATTTATTAAGATCAGAACCACATAAAAGTGAAAACTATATAATTGATGGTATTGAGCATCATGATTAGTTTTGAGTGTTTAATCTGAAAAATAAAAAAAATAGTGGAATTTACGACTATGATTCAAGAAAAAAAGTAATAAGTTAAAATAAATAAACTTAATAAGTTTTTTTGACTTTTAATTGTATATTTTTTGTTAATTTTAAACCGATTTTTGTAAATTTTGTAAATAAAATAAAAAAAATAGAAAAAAATGTCAAAAAAAGTTTAAAAATAACCTTTAAGTAAATATTTAAAAATAATAATTAT
The DNA here is from genome assembly GCA_944350485.1 of uncultured Bacilli bacterium. Classification (GTDB taxonomy): domain Bacteria; phylum Bacillota_I; class Bacilli_A; order RF39; family UBA660; genus RUG591. Next base: position 110 of record CALVPE010000014.1, on the reverse strand, counting down.
ATGTATGCTAAAATACAATTAACATTTAATCTTTATAAAAAAAATTAAGTATAGAATTTTGAAATTGCTAAATTATATATAATTTTTATGGAATAATATTATTAATTAAT
>CALVPE010000013.1 GCA_944350485.1 uncultured Bacilli bacterium | reverse complement strand
AAGCTGCAAAAGTTGTACTTGAAGCAAATTCTTTTTTTATTACTTCATTGATTGTATCCCTTATATAATCATTTTTATTCAATTTTGTTATACCATTTTCGACACTTACAATTCGATATAATTCATTGTCAAATGTTACGTACTCACCACTTGTTCTTGTATTTAAAAGGGTTGTATTCGGGTTTGATTGTTCTTTATCTCCACTTATTATGTATGGTTCTTCTTTTGTTCCCGTTCCGCTTAATAGCTGGATAGTAGATTTTAGATTAATAGATGGGAGCACACCATAGCTATACGATGGACTGCCGTTGTACGCATTACCGTCGTCGCCAACATTCCACACGTAAGTGGACGAATAAGGATTTAATAACCACCAATAATAGCCTATATTTAAATAACCATTACTATAATTTGTATTTTGATAACTTTTATAATATTCATAAATATTTAATAAGCCTACTGGGGCTGTTATTATTGTTGTTTCAGGTAACTTTGTACTAACTTGTGAAGTTGAAGTTGCATTTGAATTAGTTGCATTCCATTTACTATCTGTTACTATTATATTTTCATAATTATATAAAGTATCTAAAAAATCTTCATTTAACCATTGATACATATATGATTTTGTATTTTCATCTGTATAAAAGTTTACTGTTCCATTATCTGTATTAGAATTAAAAGCAATTGTTGTTATAGTATCATCTGTTATCATTTTCATTGTTCCATCTGGGTATATTGCTGTTATTCTCCATAGTTTTCCACTATACCATACATAGTTAAAATCTATACATTTTTTTGTTCCTGATATATATGTTATTCCATCTTCCACTATATTTGTTTTACAAGCATCAGGTGCTTTATTAATAGAATTATTAATAGCATCTTCAAGTTTTGTACCTGGCATTACTTCACATCTTCCAGTTAATTCTTGTCTAATTTTTGAAGCAAAATCAATATTTATAGAATAACGATCACTAACAGTTGCTATAATCATATAAAAAATTGCAATAGTTAAAAAAATTAAACCATATAACATTGTTGAAATAGCAAACCCTTTTTTATTTTTTATCATCTTTTTCCTCTTTTCTTTTAAGATATTTCTTCGATTAAATTATTTAAAATAATTGTAAATTCTTCTGGAGGCAAAGCTGTAAATTCTAAAACTTTTCCTGTTCTTGGATGTTTGAAACGAATTTTATAAGAATGTAATAATTGGCCAAAGTCACTATCTTTTATTTTTTTCCCATAAATAGGATCTCCAACCACTGGATGCTTAATATAATTCATATGAACTCTTATTTGATGAGTTCTTCCCGTTTCTAATTTGCATTCAATTAAAGTATAATTTTTATATCTTTTTAATATTTTAAAATGAGTAATAGCTTTTTTACTATTTAAATTTGTAACTGTCATTTTCTCACGATTATTTGAATCTCTTCCAATTGGTGCATCAATTGTTCCAGTTTCATGATTAAATGTTCCTTCTACTAAAGCTAAATAATATCTTTCAACATCTTTTTCCTTAATCATTTTAGTTAATTTATCATGTGTTTCATCATTTTTAGCAACTAACATCAAACCACTTGTATCTTTATCTAAACGATGCACGATGCCTGGTCTTATTAAATCATGACTTAAAGAAAATTTTCCAAGCAAAGCATTTACTAAAGTATTTTCATAATTACCTGGTGCAGGGTGCACAACCATACCTGATTTTTTATTAATAACTAGTAAATCATCATCTTCATATACTATGTCAAGACTTGTAAAACTAGGTTTTAAATCCGGAATTTTAGTACTACTAGTATCAATTATTTCAATTATATCATTAATTTCAATTTTATAATTATTACTAACTTTCTTTCCATTTACTAAAATATTCCCATCTTCTAATAACTTTTGAATTTTACTTCTTGATAAATCAAGATGGTTTACCAAATATTTATCAATTCTTTCGCCTTTTTCTAAAACTTCTATTTGCATATTAACCCTTCCTTCTTATTTTTTTTAGGTAAAAAACTTTCTATTATTATTAAACTAGTTCCAAATACAATAAAAATATCAGCTAAATTAAAAATAGGTGCTTGATAATTAAAAATCTTAAATTCTAAAAAATCAATTACTCCATGATAAACTATTCGATCAAAAATATTTCCAAATATTCCTCCCAATAAAAAAGAATAATAAATAGTTTTATAACAATTTAATTCTTCCTTAAAAACACTTTTTAAAAGAAAGAAAATTAGAATTATTCCTAAAATAATTAAAAAAACTTGCTTACCTTCTAAAATACTAAAAGCTGCCCCTTCATTTATAACATAAGTAATATTAAAAAAATTAGGAATAACTTGAATAATTTGGTATAAATCTAAACTATTTTTAATAATTAATTTACTACTTAAATCAATTAAAAAAATGATGATACTTAATAAATAAACTTTTTTTTTCATATAATCACATTAAAAATTATAACATAAAATATGGATTTTAACTATGATTTTTAAAAACAAAAATTTTACTACAAAAATAATTTAAAAGAAAAATAATAGTTGTTACTAATAATTTACTTATTAAATCATGAATATTTAATAAATCAACTAATAAATACATTAAAAAGACTTCAACTCCTAGAGTTATTAATCTTACTAAAGTAAAATTTTTAAATTCTTTTAAAATATTAACTTTTTTTGTTTTAAAAACTAAGATTTTATTTAATAAAAAAGCAACTATTAAAGAAGTTATCCAAGCTAAAACTACATTTAAAAGATAATTATTATTTATTAAGCGGTAAATAGAATAACTTAAAATATTAGCAAAAGTCACTATTAAACCTACTAGAAAATAAATTAAAAAACTTTGATATTTTTTTAAAAATAATTTAATTTTTCTTAACATATTTCTCCTTATTTAAATCATCTCTTTGATAAATAAAACGATATTCATCATGATATACTTCCTGATAATTAGTTAAATTTTCTTGTAAATAAGTATATAAATAATCATTTTTATCTAAAAATAATAAAGTAAATTGATATTTATCTAAAAATTTTTTAACATCTAATTCTTGATTTTGTAATTTATAATATTCTTTAAAAATATCTTCTTTTTTATTTTTAGCTTTTAAATAAACTTCAGCTCGAGGATCAAGATAAACTTTATAATTATTATAAAGTAGATAAGATCCATCATTATAATTAGTATAAATAGTTAAATCTTTAGAATAATTATTATTTAAGTAATTTACACTTTTTACTAATTGATTTTTTAAAAATGAAGTATTTTGGTTATTATAAGAGATTAGAAAAAGAAAGATAATAATAATTAAATATTCTAAGATAACAATAGTTTTAAATTTAAAAGAATATTTTTTATGAAAATTGTAATTTTTAAAGTAATCTTTTAAATAGTAATTAAGAGGAATCAAACTACCAATTAAAAACCAAGGATAACCTTTATAATGACTTAAAGTTAAATAAAGAGTTCCTAGTAATAAACAAAGATATCGTGTTTTTAACTTACCTTTTTTAAAAAAAATATAAGTTAATAAAACTAAAAAGATAGTTATAAAAACTAATTTCCCGGTTAAATCGGTTATTAAAACAGGTTGCATTTCTCCAATATAAATATTAATTTCTAGTATATTATAAGAACCAAGTAAATAAGTTACATTTTTAAAACCATAGGGGTTTAAAAAACCACCTAAAAACATTAAAATTAAAACAATTAAAAAATGAATATTTCCATATCCTTCTCCTTTTAAAAAAGATATTTTAAAGTTAAAAGCATCAATTAAATAAGTTAATATAAATAAAAACAACATTAACCACATGGAAGCGTGGAGATTAATTTCTAAAATAGAAAGAATTGGTAAATAATATAAATATTTAATTTTTTTTGTTTTAATATAAAGTTCTAAATTATAAATTAATAATAAAATAATTAAATAAGAAAATATTTGAGGTCTTGTTACCATAAAATTTGTTAATAAAAGAGATGTTATGATTGTAATTAAACTTGCTAAATAGAATTTGTTATTAGTCAAAAGTAAACCAATTTTTTGAATAATAATAATAATTAAAAGAAAAATGATTGCTACTAGTATACCTAAACCTATTTCACCTAACCAATGATAAGTTAAATAGAAAAAACAACTTGATAACCATTGTTGCATAACAAAAGTAAGATTTTCATGCATACTAAATGGTTCAATAGTTGGAAAACCATTATTTAAAACATATTCACCATGTTTTAATAAAAACCACAGATCGTTATCTAAATATTTTTTGAAAAGAAAATTAAAAACAATAATTAAACCTAAAAATAAATAAATAACAAATTTTGGAGGATGATAGTTTTTAATTTTTTTTATTAATTTTTTCACTTTGCACCTCATGATATTCAGCTTCTGTATTGATATTAAAAAGTTCTTCTTTTAAATTTTTATTTTCTAAAATACATTCAGCAGCTTTTAAACCAGTTAGCATAGAGTGATCCATATTGTTATAGCGATGTTGACCATTTCTACCAATACAATAAAGATTAGTTAATTTACTAACATAATTTATAGCTTTTTTAATATCTTTATAAGTACCAAAATAAGCAGGATAAGCTTTTTTAACTCTTTCAACATGAAATTTTAAAATATCATCTTTATTTATAATATCCATTTTTATTAACTCTGAAACAGCAAATTCTTGAATTTCTAAATCAGATTTATTCCAAAAATCATCATTTTCTTGACAAAAATACTCAAGTCCTAACCAAACTGTATCCTCAAGATTTTGAACTAAATAAGGACTCCAGTTATTAAAAATCTGAATACGTCCTAACTTAATATTTTTTTCTTGAACATATATCCAACAATCAGGCGGAATATTATTAATTGTTTTTATTTTTGTTTCATTATGAATTTTTAATTTTTTAACTAACAAACCAATGGTAATAAAATCGCGATAAGGTAAACCTTTTGCTATCTTTGATACTTTATTAGGAACATTATTCATACTTAAAATTAAATCTTTTAAAGGCATAGAAGAAATAAAGATATCACCTTTAATAATTTTCCTTTCCTTATCAACTTGACAAACAACAGATTTTAAATTGGAAGCGTTTTTATTAATTTGAATAACTTCATGATTAAAATAAATTTTAACGCCATTTTTTTCTAAATAAGTAGCCATTCTTTCATAAAACTCTCCTGGTCCATATTTTGGATAATAAAATTTTTCAATTAAAGATGTCTCTATTTCATGATTATTTAGATGAAAAAAGTTACAAAAACCCTTTTTTAAAACTTTAGCAATTGAAAGTCCTTTAACTCTTTGCAAACCCCAAGAAGCATCAATTTCTCTTGGTTCCGTTCCCCAAAGCTTTTTCGTATATTCATAAAAAAACATTTTATATAATTTAAAACCAAAACGATTACAATAAAAGTTTTCTAAATTAGTTTCTTCTTTTTTAATAAAAATTGTTTTTAAATAACTAAAACCAGCTTGTATCGTTTTTTTTAAACCCATATTTTTTAAAGTTTCATATTTTAAAGTAACGGGGTAATCAAAAAACTTTTTTAAATAGTAAATCCTGGAAACTCGATTTCTTATTAAAAAAATATCATCTTTTTTCTCAGGATCTTTACCATTAGGAAAATATTTTTCTTCTCGATTTAAGACTTTATCATCATAAGCTGGATAACCTTGTAAATCTAAAAACTCAGTCCAAATATCAAATATCTCTTTATTTTTTGTAAAAAAGCGATGACCTCCTAAATCCATATAATTACTTTCAAAATTAATTGTTTTAGAAATTCCTCCAACTTGCTTTGAACTTTCTAAAATAATAATTTCATATTCATTTTTCCTTTCTTTAATTAATTTATAAGCAGCCGTTAAACCAGCTGGTCCTGCTCCTATTATAATAACTCTTTGCATACTACTCCTTATGTCTTAATAATACCATAGAAATATGGAAAAGAAAAGAAAGTTAACTAACTATTAAAAAATGATTTACAAAATATTATTGTATTAAAAAATTAATTTTTAAAATCAATTAATAAACCTTAACACTCTTTTATAAATTACTTCTAAATAAATATTATAAAAAAATAAAATTTCAAATTTTAAAAGATAAAAGTTTAAAATTAGTTTTTTACCAAAAAAATTCTAAATAGTAAATAAACAAAAAAATAGAAGATATTATTAAATTTTACTAAAAGTAAACAATTATAAAACTTCTATTTTTATTTTTGAAATTAATAGATAATTATTTATTAAATTTTTATACTCATAAAATTAATCAAAAAAAGAAACCAGACAACAAATTTATCTTTAAATTTATTTTTAAAATATTCATCAATAGCAACAGCCTTATCGACTAAGGTTACAACCCAACTTTCTAAATATAAAGGTTTTATTCCACCAATTGGAAACATATGAGTCATAATAATATTTTTTTCCAAATCAGTTAGATTATATTTTTTAGTAGCATTATTCAAAGATAAAAACGGATGAAGTCTTGGTTTATCTAACCAAACTTTATCAAGGTACTCAACTTCATTAAAATAATCATGTAATAAAGCTCCAACTGTTGCTTCTTGATAATTTAAATGCAAAAATTTCGTTATATAATAAGTATTTCTAGCTACTCTTACAGAATGAATATATCTTGTAATACCATGATGATACTCTTGATTTAAAGATTTATATTTACTTTCTTCGACAATTTCTTTAGAAATATTTTCAAAAGACACCTTTTTCATTTTCATCACCTTCATAATATTAACATAAATTGAACAAAATGCAAATATACTTATTCACTTAAACTAAAAGGATTTTGTTTTGTGCCTTGACCACCTGTTATCTTAATGGTAGATTTTAAAGTAATCGAGGGACGAACAGCACGAATATTATCCATTATTGATTCATCATTTAAGAAATTAGCACTATCAATCATCCAACTATTAGATGATGAATATGGGGTAACCAGCCAAATTCCTTCAGAATCAAAAATTCCTACTCCTTGTTGACTAGCAAACATTTCGCCATACCTTGGTAGTCCTACATATCCAGCCCAGATACTAGATGTTTTTTCACAGTTTAATGTTGTTTCTAATCCTTCAGTTTTACATATTGCTAATTTATAGTCTTTATTATTTGAAATTGTTCCCAAATAATAATTTCCTTTTACCATCATATTTTTATAAGTTGAATTTAACAAATTATACCAAGTATTATTTAAATAATAATCCCAATAATTATCATTTTGAGTATTACTTGCTGCTCCAAAGTTTGAAGTTGAAGCAAATAATTTTTCGATTATTTCATTATTATCATCTCTGATATAATCATTTTTATTTAATTTTGTTATACCATTTTCGACACTTACTATTCGATATAATTCATTGTTAAATGTTACATATTCACCACTTATTCTAGTATTTAAAGTTGTATTTGGAATTGCTTTTTCTTTATCTCCATTTAATATATATGGATCTTCTTTTGTTCCGTTGCCACTTAAAAAAGTAATATTTGTATTTAAATTAACAGTTGGTCTGATCCCAAAACGATAATTTGCACCAAAATCTGAGTTTGAACGATCAAGATAATCAATATGCCATATGTGTATACCTACAGGATTTAATAAAAACCAATCATAGTTAATAAGCAAATAACTTTTTTCGTCACTAGCATTTTTATAACTCATATAATATTCATAAGTATTCAAAAGTCCTACTGGAGCGGTTATCACAGTTGTTTCTGGCAATTTAGTTATAATATCAGGTGCTTCACTAGCATTCCATTTACTATCTGTCACTATTATGTTTTCATAATTATATAATGTATCTAAAAAATCTTCATTTAACCATTGGTACATATAAGATTTATCAGTTTCACTAGTATAGAAACTAGAATTACCAGATTGGTTATAAGCAATAGAAGTAATAATATCATCAGTTATCATTTTCATTGTTCCATCTGGATAAACTGCTGTTATTCGCCATAATTTACCAGAATACCAAACATAGTTAAAGTTTATACAATCTTTATCTCCAGATAAATAAGTAATATTATC
>CALVPE010000012.1 GCA_944350485.1 uncultured Bacilli bacterium | reverse complement strand
AATACGATCATTTTATTGCTAGAATTTTCTTAATTAAAGGCATTATAAAAGAGTGATTTTAATTCACTCCTCATAATCAATTCATTTATCAAATTTATTGTTCACCAACACTATTTGACAAAGAACCCTTTATTATACAAATCTGAAATAATTTTTAAAATTATTTTAAAAAGTTCTTTAGTATTTTTAGGTTTTATGATATTATTTAATAAGTCATTCATATATGGCACTTCCTTTATATTCTCACAAATATAAAGTACCATATTTTGAATGAGTTTTCTATTATTTAAAATTAACTAGCACAACGCGTTAATTATAAAAAAATAAAAAGGTCCCTTTTAAAGATATTTTAATTATCTTGAAACGGACCTTTTAAAAATTTAATTTGAAACTTTTTAAATATCTTAAACATTTCTTTTTAAGTTTAATTTTTTCAAAACAATTTTTCGTAAAACGTCAACTGGCCAAACGGATAAAGCAATTAATAAGATAATAAAGAATTCTTTAGCTGTTAAACCATAAGTTCTGAATAAATCTCCACCAAAATAAATTAAATAAATTTGGACAGTAATAATAAAACCAATAACAATTAAAAATACTTTATTAGTTAGAATTTTAGAAAAAATATTAATTCGATAAGTTCTAGCATTAAAAGAATTAAAGATACCAATAAAAATAAATAAAGCAAAATAAGCCGTCATTAAATATTTATTATTAGATCCAATTCGAAAATAGTGATGAATAATTGGTAATTTTAAAAATAAAATACATAAAATTCCAGAATAAAGAGCAGTTAAAATGACTTCATTATACATATAAGAGTTAATAATTGGTTCATTTATCTTTTTCGGTCTTTCTTCCATATATTCTATTAAAGCTGGTTCATAAGAAAAAGCTAAAGCTGCAAAGGTATCCATTATCATATTAAGCCATAACATTTGAACAATGGTAATTGGAGAAACAAAGCCAATGAAAGGACCAATAATTGATAATAATAAAGCTGTCATGTTAACACTTAGCTGGTAAATAATAAATTTACGAATACTTTTAAAAATAGTCCTTCCGTATAAAATGGCTTTGGTAATTGATAAAATATTATCATCTAAAATAACAATATCAGCTGCTTCTTTACTTACTTCTGTACCTGATCCCATAGCAAAGCCAACATTAGCTTTTTTTAAAGCTGGGGCATCATTTACTCCATCACCTGTCATTCCAACAATTAAACCTTGTTTTTGAAATAATTTGACTAACCGACTTTTATCAGTTGGTAAGGCTCTAGCTACAACTTTTAGTTTTTCTAATTTCTTACATAATTTTTCATCACTTAAACGATTTAGATCGGAACTGGTTAAAACTAAATCATCTTTATCTAAAATCTTTGCTTCATTTGCAATCGCTAAAGCAGTTTCTTTACTGTCTCCTGTAATCATCACGACCTGAATACCAGCTTTTTTAATTAGTTCAACACTTGGAATTGCTTCTTTTCTTAATTCATCTTTTAAAAAAATTAAACCTTGAAAAACTAAATTATCAAAAAAACTGGATCCTTTTTTATAAGCTAATAATAAAACTCTAATTCCTTTTCTAGTATTTTCTTTTATAACTTCTTCAATTTTTGTTTTATCTTGTAAATATAACTCCTTACCATTACTTAAATATTTAGTACAACGAGGAAGTAAAACTTCACTTGCTCCTTTAAAATAAGTAATTATTTCTTGATCATCTAAAGTAACCGAACTATATTTATCTTGACTATCAAAAGGCTTTTGTTTAATAATATTTTTTTTAACTACAAAATCTTGATGTAAATATTTTAAAATCGATTGATCAGTAATATTTCCACCTATTACTTCTAACTGATGATTATATTTACTACTTGTATTATAAAATAAAGCTTCTTGATATAATTTGTATTTACCACTTCTTAAATCAGTTTTTTTAATACTTTGTAAATTACCGTTTAAAATTTCAATAACTTCTAGTTTTCCTTTACTTAAAGTTCCTGTTTTGTCAGTTAATAAAACGTTAATATTCCCAGCTGTTTCAATTCCAACTAATTTTCGAACTAAAACATGATCTTTTAACATTTTTTTCATATTGCTTGATAAAACTAAGGTTATCATCATTGGTAATCCTTCTGGGACAGCAACAACAATAATTGTAACACTTAAAGTTAAGGCATAAATTAAATAATTTAACATTAAAGGAAAATTTGTTAAAGTTTCTTTGATTAAAGTTAAATCATAATTATTATTAATAATAATAACGGAATAAAGAAAAGCAATTGTAACTAAAATAGCTCCTAAATAACCAATTTTACTAATAACTTTAGCTAATTCTGTTAATCTTGTTTTTAAAGGACTAGAAGGTTCTTCTTCGGCTAATTCTTTTGATATTTTTCCGTACAAGGTTTTAAATCCAACAGCACCAACAAGCATTTCTCCAACTCCTGAATAAACTGTTGTTCCGCGATATAATTTATTAGCTTCTTGGATTTTTTCTTTAAAACTTATTTTTTCACTTTCTTTAGTTTCCCCAGTTAGTAAAGACTCATCAACACTTAATCTTCCTTTTAAAAGAAGACCATCAGCAGGAATTTTATCTCCGGTTTCTAAAATTACTAAATCCCCTACTACTACTTCATCGATATAAATTTCTTTTATTTCATTATCTCTTCTTACTTTTGTTAAAGTTTTACTAGCATCTTCTTGTAATTTAGCAAAAGCCTTCTCTGATCCATACTCAGATATCGTTGAAATAAAAGTAGCTAAAAGAATAGCTATAAAAATACCAACTGTTTCATAAATATCGAAATCTTTAAATAAAAAGATAATTTTTATTCCAAGAGCAATTAATAAAATCTTAATAATAGGATCTCCAAGTGATTCTAATAATAATTTTGTAAAATTATTTTTTTTAGAGATAGAAATCTCATTTGATCCATTTCTTTTTCTACTGCTTGCTACTTCTTTAGTACTAAGTCCTTTACTATTCATAGATCCTCCACTTAATTGTATGAAAATAGAATAATTTAAGACTAAAAAAGTAAACAGTTTTTTTCTGTTTACTACTAATATTTTATTTTAACCTAATTATTTAAAAATCTTTTAATCTTTTTATTTTCTTTTGCTAATTTTAATTTTTTTAAAAAATATTTGTTAGGTATTTTTTTTAAAATTTTCTTATTAGTATTTATTATATTCGTATAATAATAAATGGTTTCTAAAGTTTTATTATTTAAAGTTCCGAAGAAATAATTAATTTTCCTTTGTTTACCTTTAATAAATTTAAGAACTAAATATGTTTTTTTATTATCTATAATCAAAGTTTCTTTTTCAATTTTAAAACCTAACTTAGTAATTTTTTCTCTTACAAGTGGAAAATCATTGTTGGGAGTTAAAATGATGGTTTGGACATTTTTTAAGTTTTCTTTGCTACTTACTAAAATATTGGTCATCAAAATTCCACCCATTCCTGCCATAATAATGGTTTTGATATTTTTATCTAAATCTTTTATACCATCCATTAATTTTAATTTAATTTTAGTTTCTAAATGATATTTTTTAATGTTTAGAGAAGCTATTTCTAAAGGATTTGGATTAATATCTGTAGCTAGGATTTCAATATTTTTTTTGGTTTGCATAAGATAAATATCAAGAAGAGCGTGATCACAACCAACATCAATAATACTAGTATTATCCGGAATAAAAGAGGCTACTACTTGGAGCCTTTTAGATAGTTTAATCATTAGTCAGTTAAGAAGTCTTTTAATTTGCGACTTCTACTTGGATGTCTTAATTTTCTTAAAGCTTTAGCTTCAATTTGTCTAATTCTTTCTCTTGTTACATTAAAAATTTGACCAACTTCTTCTAAAGTTCGACATTGACCATCATCAAGACCAAAACGAAGTCTTAAAACTTTTTCTTCTCTTTCAGTTAAAGTTAATAAAACTCCCGCCAATTCTTCTTTTAGCATTCCAACAGTTGCATATTCTTCTGGAGACATCGTTCTTTCATCTTTAATAAAATCTCCTAAATGGGAATCATCTTCTTCACCAATTGGAGTTTCCAAACTAACTGGATCTTGGCTGATTTTATAAACTTCACGAACCTTATCTAAAGAAATATTTAATTTTTTAGCAATTTCTTCATCAGTTGGTTCCCGATTTAATTCTTGAGTTAACTGTCTTTGAACTCTAGCTAATTTATTAATAGTTTCAACCATATGAACTGGAATTCTAATTGTTCTAGCTTGATCAGCAATCGCTCTTGTAATAGCTTGCCTAATCCACCAAGTTGCATAAGTTGAAAATTTATAACCTTTGCTAGGATCAAATTTATCAACAGCTTTCATAAGCCCAATGTTTCCTTCTTGAATTAAATCCAAAAATAACATTCCTCTTCCAACATATCTTTTAGCAATAGATACAACTAATCGGAGATTGGACTCGGCTAATTTATTCTTAGCTTCTTCATCTCCTGCTACTATTCTAGCTGATAATTCCATTTCTTCTTCTAGGGTCAATAGGCTTATTTTTCCAATTTCTTTTAAATACATTCTTACGGGATCACTAATTGTTAATTCTTTTGCAAGTGTATCATCTTTTAGTAAATCATCTAAGTTCCCACTACTACCGTTATCTTCTTCTCCAGTCCCATTTATATCTTCGTCCGTCACTACTTGAATATTTGCTTCCATCAAACTATTATATAAATCATCTAGCGAGTCACTATCTAGTTCTAGCCCTTTTAGGGAAGCTGCTAATTCTTCGTAAGTAATATATCCTTTTTCTGTACCTTTTTTTATTAATTCTTTTTTTCTTTCTTCATATGTTTTTATTTCTTCGATCATTGTGTCACTCCCTTTAATATTAACATTTCATTTAAAATTTTTGCTTGTTTCATAGGATCTTTTTCTTCTTTAATTTGTTTTTCTAATTCATTTATTTTTCTCTTTATTGGATAGTCATTAATCACTTTAATATAATCTTCTATTTCTTCATTTGTATACTTTTCTTTAATTCTAGCATTCATAATTTCATTAAATAAATTTAACAATTTTTCGTTATTTGATAAGTAACTTATAAAATCGGCAATATTTATTGAATTATATTTATGATAGTAAGATATTATTTCATTTGATAATGCGCGATATTCTTCATTTGGAAAAAAGGTAATTTTTTTCTCAACTAATTTTATTATCTTTTCATCTTTCAGCATATAATAAACAATATTTTGAGTAGCTTTATCGTACTGATTTAATCTAACTACCTTTTTTATGTTATTTTCAGATATCTTGCTGTTTATCTTTTCTTTTGCTTTAATATATTTATTTTTTAAGATATCATACCCTATTTTAAATTCATTAGATAATTTATTTATGGTTAATTCCACTAAAATATCATCATTTTCCTTTGATAATTCTAAAATGCTTTCATCTATATACTTGGAAACATCTTGTAGGTCACTAAAATTTTTATTGTTTCTGTGGATTCGCATTAGATAGTCAATGGTATTTTCTGGATACGATATTTTAGACTTAAATTTATCAACACCATATTTTAATATATATTCATCTGGATCTAAATTTTCTTCTAATCTAATTACTTTAGGACTTACATTTATTTCTTTAAAAATATTTATAGCATTGACAGTAGCTTCTTCTCCGGCAGCATCGCCATCAAAACATAAAATAATATTTTTGGCCATTTTTTTTAATAAATTGGCATTTTGTTTGGTTAGAGCTGTTCCCATAGTAGCAACACAATTTATTATGCCTACAGTATTTGCTCTAATTACATCCATAAATCCTTCCATGACAATTATAGTATCATTTTTCTTAAGATGCTCATTAGCATTATGGTAGTTATATAAAATATTTCCTTTTTTAAAGAGTATAGTTTCTTTAGTATTTATATATTTACTAGCATCTTTAGTGTTGTATATTCTTCCTGAAAAGCCGATAATATTCCCTTCTAGGTCATGCAATGGAAAAATTATTCTATTAATAAATATATCTGTTCCATTTTCATTACTTATTCCTAAATCAATTAATTCTTTAAGAGTTATCTTTTTAGTTAATAAGTAATCCGTTAATGATGTTTTAGAAATAGATAATCCTATTTGAAATTTCTTTATAGTCTCTTTATCAATCTTTCTTTTTTCTAGGTATTCTCTTGCATTTTTCCCTAAATTTGTATTTAAGTTATTTTGATAAAATTTGCATGATAAATTATAAATATTATAATACTTTTCATTTTTATTATCATTTTTCTTGATTGTTCCCAAATTGTACCCTACTTTATTTCCCAGTAGACGAACCGCCTCATAA
>CALVPE010000011.1 GCA_944350485.1 uncultured Bacilli bacterium | reverse complement strand
TTTCATATATTCTCCTTTACAATATGATTATAATATAGACTAAATTTAAAAACAAGATAACTAAGTAAATTTAATTAAAGTACTTATATTTACATTTACATTTTTTAAACTATTACTATTATTTACTATTTTATTTTATTTATTCAAATAGCAAATTACTTCATGTTTGTTAAATGAAGATAATTAGTACTTTGACAAATAATATTTATTTAACTAATTTTTTAATCTTAAAAAATTAATAAAGAAAATTAGCAAAAAGGGTAGTATTAAAAAAAAAATATGTTAGAATAATTCATGTAAAGAAGAAATCTATTAAATATTCGAAGTAATAGGAATAATTTTGAGAAAGTTAAGGGTTGATGGAACTTAATAATTTGAACTATGAAAGGCTGTTTATTTAGGATGTCGGGAGAACCGTTATAGTAATTAAGACCAAATTAGGATGGTACCGTGTCTTCAGCACTCCTAGGGTGGTCTTTTTATTTACAAAAGGAGAGGTGTTTATGAAAAAAATTATTGCTATTGTAGGTATGTGTGGAAGTGGTAAATCAGTTGCCAGTGATTATCTAGTTTCAAAAGGTTATAAAAAAGTTTATTTTGGAGGAGTTACCATGGAAAAATTAAAAGAAAATAACATGGAAATTAATCCTGAAAACGAAAAGTATATGCGAGAAAAATTAAGAGCCGAACTTGGAATGGCAGCTTATGCTAAAATTTTACTTCCAAGAATTAAAGAATATGCTAAAGAAAATGATGTTGTTTTAGATGGACTTTATTCATGGGACGAGTATGTGGTTTTAAAAAAAGAATTAGGAAATTCCATGCAAGTAATTGCAATTATTGCTGATAAAAATTTAAGATATAGTCGTTTAATAACTAGAGAAATTAGACCTTTAACAAATGATGAGGCTATTAAACGTGATGTTTCAGAAATTGAAAATTTAGCAAAAGGTGGACCAATCGCTATTGCTGATTATTTTCTTTTAAATAATGGTAGTGTTGAAAACTATATTCAAGAACTTGATAATATTTTAGAAAGGATTGATGAAAATGCAAAAAATGACTAATTTAGAAATAAGAAAAATGTGGCTTGATTTCTTTCAAAGTAAAGGACATCAAATTGTTGCCAGCTCTCCTTTAATTCCAAAAGATGATGATAGTTTATTATGGATAAATGCCGGAGTTACCCCATTAAAAAAATATTTTGATGGTAGTGTTGTCCCTGAGAACAGACGAATTACTAATATTCAAAAGTGTATTCGTACCAATGATATCGAAAATGTAGGTGTTACAAGACGTCATCATACTTTTTTTGAAATGATGGGAAACTTTTCGATTGGTGATTATTTTAAATTTGAAGCCATTGAATATGCTCATGAACTTTTAACAAGTGAAAAATGGTTTGCTATTCAAATTGAAAAATTATATTTTACTGTTTATCCAGATGATCTTGATACTTATAATAAATGGATAAGCTTAGGTGTACCTGAAGATCATATTACAAAACTTGAAGATAATTTTTGGGAAATAGGTGAAGGTCCTTGTGGACCAGATTCTGAAATTTTTTTTGATCGAGGCGAAAAATATGATTTTGATGGTAGAGCTTTAGAACACTTTAAAAAAGGTGAAGATAACGAAAGATATGTTGAAATTTGGAATAATGTTTTTAGTCAATTTAACTCTAAAGAGGGGGTCAAAAGAGAAGATTATCAAGAACTTCCAAGTAAAAACATTGATACAGGAGCAGGACTTGAAAGATGGGCTTGCATTTTTCAAGATGTTGATAGTAACTTTGATACCGATTTATTCATGCCAATTATTAATAAAATTGAAGAATTATCAGGAACTATCTATAATGGATCTATGCCTTACAAAGTAATTGCTGATCATATTAGATCAATTACTTTTGCTCTTGCAGATGGAGCTAATTTTGATAATGTTGGTCGTGGTTATATTTTAAGGCGTCTTTTAAGACGTAGTGTTCGCTATGGTAAAAAAATTGGTTTAACAGGTAAATTCATGTCCAAACTAGTTGATGCTGTTGTTTTAAATATGAAAGATGTTTATCCATATCTTTTAAATAAACAAGCTCACATTAAAGCCTTAATCATGCAAGAGGAAGATTTATTTTTAAAAACACTTGATAAAGGTGAAAAAAAATTAAATGAACTAATGGATGAAAGTTTAGATAATAAAATAAGTGGTTATGATGCTTTTAAATTATATGATACTTATGGTTTCCCATTTGAATTAACTTTAGAAATTCTTGAAGAAAAAGGTTTTACAACCGATAAAGAAGAATTTTTAAAATGTATGAAAGATCAAAAAGAATTATCAAAAAATAATCAAAAACAAACTGAATCTTTTAAAAATCAAAATGAAATGTTACTTAAATATAAAGATAAATCAGAGTTTATTTATGAAGTTTATGAAAATAAAGGAACAGTTATTTCATTAATGAAAGATGATAAATTTACTGATAGTCTAAAAAAAGACGGAAGTATAGTTCTTGATAAAACTTGTTTTTATGCTGAATCTGGTGGACAAATTTCAGATACTGGTATGCTTATAGGTGATAATTTTAAAGCACGAGTTTTAGATGTTTTTAAAGCTCCTAATGGACAACATATCCATAAAATTAAAGTTTTAAATGGTGAGATTAAAACTGGTGATACTGTTCAAGAACTAGTTGATAAAGAAAGACGTTTAAATATTGAAGCTAATCATTCAACTGTTCATATATTACAACTTGCTTTACAAACTTTAATTGATAAAGAAATTACTCAAGCAGGATCAAAAGTAACGGATACTTATTTAAGATTTGATTTTACTTATCATGGCAAAATAACTGATAATCAATTAATTGAAGTTGAAGACTTTGTTAATAAATATATTCAAGAAAAAATTCCAAGAGAAACCGTTATCAAAAACTATCAAGATATAAAAAAAGAAGAAGTTATGGCTCTTTTTGAAAATAAATACGGAGAAAATGTTCGTCTAGTTACAATTGGTAATTCCAAAGAATTATGTGGGGGAACTCATGTTAAGAACACAATTGATATTAAAAAATTTGCTATTATTTCTTTAGAAAATAAAGGAAGTAATACTTATCGTATAACTGGAGCTACTAAAAACAATATTGAAGAAAACTTGTTAATAGCTGCTAAACCTTATAATGATAATATTGTTAAAAATATTATGAAAGCTAATAATATCATTCAAAACGCTAAAAAAGAAAACTTAGATTTAAAATTAGAATTAACGATTGACAATAATAAACCGAAAAGTTATCAAGATATTGTCCATTTAAAAAACAAAGATAACTATGTAGCAACTAATGTTCATGAACTTGAAAAAAAATATTTAAAATTAAAAAACGAAAAAGTAATAGATAATTTAGATTTTTATGAAAAAAATATTGTTAAAAAAGATAATTTAAATTATTTAATTTTAAAAGTATTAAAACAAGATTTAAATACTTTAAAAAACATTGCTGATACTCTTGCTAATAAATACCAAAATATAATTATATTATTAGCTAATGTTCAAGAAAATTCTATCAATTTTATTGCTCGTAGTAATAGTATAATAAATGCTTCTGATATAGTTAAAAATATTACTTCGAAAACTAATGGTAATGGCGGAGGATCGAATAAATTTGCTCAAGGCGCAACCAAAGATTTAAATAATTTAGATAAATCTTTAGAAGAAATTAAAAGGGAATTAAGTAATGGATAAACTCTTTTTAATTGAAGGAAATAATGATGTTTTAATTCAGAAAGAAATTACTAATATTTTAAAAAATAAAACGGATTATGAACTTATTAAATATGATTTAACTGAAAACAACATTGATGATGTTATAGAAGATTTAGATACTTATGAAATGTTTTTAAAACAAAAAGTTATTATTGTAACTAATCCTTTATTTTTAAATGAAAAAGTTGATAATTTTAATCAAGAAAAGTTTTTAAAATATTTAAATAACCCAAGTGATAATATTTTAATTTTAGTGACTTCAAAACTTAATAGTCGTTTAAAAATAGTTAATATGATTAAAGAAAAATTTAAAATAATTACTTTAAAAAATCTTAATTATGAGACTTTTATCATTAATAATTTAGAAGGTTATCAAATGGATAAAGAAACAATTCATTACTTTCTAAATAAAGTAGGTTTAAATTATAATATTATTGAAACAGAACTTACAAAATTAAAATTATTTAAATTAGATAATAAAAAGATTTTAAAAGATGATATTGACTTAATAACTTCACAAAATATTGAAAATAGTATTTTTGATTTAATAGATTCAATTATAAAAAAAGACAAAAAGAAGGTATATCTCTTGTATGAACATTTTCTTAGTAGTGGGACAGAGATATTTCAAATATTAATTCTTTTAGCTAATCAAATTCGTTTAATTTATAATGTTAAAACTTTAAATTATTTAAGTGATTATGAAATAAGTAAAAAGTTAGATGTTCATGAATATCCTGTTAAATTAGCTAGAAATAAAGGTTATAATTATTCTAAGATAGAACTTTTAAATTTATTATACCAACTAGCTTTAATTGATGAAGAAACTAAGACTGGAAAAAGTTTATTAAATATTAGTTTTTTGTCATTTATTATGCAAATGTAGTTTACAAATAGTATCATTTTATGGTACTATTTTCTTGATTATGGAGGAATTATCGTGAAAGAAATTATTTTAAATCACCCAATGATTGAGCACAAAATAGCTATTTTAAGAAGTGAATTAACAAGTACAAAAGAATTTCGAGAATTAGTTAGTGAAATTGCCACAATTTTATGTTTTGAAGCTTTAAAAGATGCACCTTTAAAAGAAATCAATATCAAAACCCCAATTTGTGAAACAATAGGAAAGATAATTGATGAAAACAATTATGCTTTTGTACCTATTTTAAGAGCAGGACTAGGTATGGTTGATGGAGTTTTAACTTTAATGCCAAATGCTAAAATAGGTCATATTGGACTTTATCGTAATGAAGAAACTTTAGAACCGGTTGAGTATTACTGTAAATTACCAAGTAATATTGAAAACAAAACGGTTATTATTTTAGATCCTATGCTTGCAACAGGTGGATCAGGATCAGCTGCTATTACTATGTTAAAAAAACGTGGTGTTAAAAAAATTAAATTTTTATCAATTATCGCTGCCCCAGTTGGAATTGAAAAAATTAAAAAAGAGCATGATGATGTTGAAATTTATGTTGCTAAATTAGATGAAAAATTAAATGATGTTGGTTATATAGTTCCTGGTTTAGGAGATGCCGGAGATCGTATATTTGGTACTAAATAAATGGAAAAGAAAAATAATAAAACTAAGAAATTTTTAGAAGAATTTAAAAAATTTATTTCCAAAGGAAATGTCCTTGATTTAGCAATAGCTGTTATTATTGGTAATTCTTTTAATGCGATTGTCACTAGTTTAGTAAATGATGTTATTATGCCACTTGTTGGAATTATTATTGGTGGTATCCATTTTGATACTATAAAAATAACTGTAGGGGAAGCTGACATTATGGTTGGTTCCTTTATTCAACATGTTGTTAATTTTTTAATTGTTGCTTTTACTATTTTTGTTGTCATTAAAACTTTTAATAAATTAAATCATAGAAAAGAAGAGAAAAAAGAATTACCTAAAAAAACAGATGATGTTATTCTTTTAGAAGAAATAAGAGATTTACTAAAAACAAGAGAAAAATAAAAAACTTACCTATAACTTAGGAAGTTTTTTTATTTTACATATAAATAAGTCCACAAATAAATGCAGCTACCATTATTAATAATAAACAAATTGTTATTATTTTCGTTGTTTTCTTGCTCATATCCACACCTCACGTCAATTATACTAGGAATAAATACTAATTTCAACTATTAATTTCTTAAAAAATTCTTACTTATTAAAAAGATAAAATAAATATCTTTTCAAATTTTATTTGTTTTGTTAAAAAAACTCGTATTTTTAAAATATTTTAATAAAAAAATTTAGTTTAATTATTTTTAATTTTAAAAAAAATAATTAATTTAAACAATCGTAATTTGTCATATGTTTGTCATTTACTTCTATATCTAAACATGATATACTTGGTTGTGTAAGTAAAAAAACATTATTAATTACTAAGAAAACCATGTTCATACTAATAGTATATAAAACATTAAAAGGGGCTGATATTTGATGAATCAAAAAAAAGAACTTATAAAAAATACTTTAATTATTTCAATAGGTAAATTTTCAACACAAATTGTTAGTTTTTTGCTTTTACCTTTATACACAACTTTATTAACAACTAATGAATATGGACAATATGATTTTTTAAATACCATTTCTATTTTTTTAATTCCTTGTATTACTTTACTTATGGAAGAGGGAATGTTTAGATTTTTAATTGATGCTAAAAATAATCAAGATAAAGGGGAAATATTCACAATTACAACAGGTTTTTCTTTAATTAGTTTTTTAATTTGGAGTTTTATTATTTTAATTATTGGTTTTCTTTTTAAGTATCCTTTAACAATTTATTTAATTTTTTATCTTTTAGCAAGCATTTTATCATCTTTAGCCGGTTCTAGTGCTAGAGGTCTTGGTAAATTTAAAATTTATTCTCTTTTTTGTTTTTTATCAAGTTTTTTTAATATTTTATTAAATATTATTTTTATTCTTGGTTTTAAAATGGGACTTCCTAGCTTATTATTATCATATATTATAGCTAATAGTTTAGTTTCTCTTTGGTTATTATGGAAAATAAAGATGTATAAAGTCCTATCTATTAAGTATTTTAATAAAAAGAAAATGCAAAAAATGCTAAAATATTCTATTCCTTTAGTACCTAATAGTATTTCTTGGAATGCTATTTCTTTAACTGATCGTTTATTAATTATAAATGTTTTAGGTAGTAGTCAAAACGGGATTTATTCGGTTGGTAATAAATTTCCAACTATCATTAATACCTGTTATGGATACTTTAATCTTTCTTGGAAGGAATCAGCTTCTAAAGTAGTTAATAAGAATGATAAAAATGATTTTTATAATAGTGTTTATATAAATTTAAGACATTTTCTTATTTGTGTTTCTATCCTAGTAATAGCAATTTTACCGTTTATCTTTAATTTTCTAGTTAAAAATGATTACAAAAGTGCTTATAACTATATTCCTTTAATGGTAATAGGTGTTTACTTTTCTAATCTTTCTAACTTTTGTAGTGGCATTTTTTCAGCATATAAAGATACTAAAATTTTAGCTAAAACAACTATTGTTGCAACTATTATTAATCTTTTAATAGGGTTTATATTAATTAAAAAAATTGGTTTATATGCTCCTATTCTGGGTACTTTAATTAGTTATATTGTAATTTATTTTTATAGAAACTATCGTTTAAAAAAATATCTTATTTTAAGCAAAGATAAATATTTATTACCAAGTATTTCAGTTTTATTATTGGTTACTTTATTTTACTATTTAAAAAATTATTTTTTATTTGCTGTTGGTTTAATTATAGCTTTTGTTTATGCATATTATTTAAATAAATCTTTAATAAATGTCTTTGTTACTAAATTTACAACGAAAAAGAAGAAAACAAAAGAATAATTGAAATTAAATAATTAGGAGGAAGTATAATGAAGATGGAAACTGATCTTAAAAACGGTTTAACAAAAGGGGAAGTTCAAGAAAGAATTAGAAAAAATTTAGTAAATTATAATAATCAACCGATTACTAAATCAATTAAAGAGATTATTTATAGTAATTTATTTACTTATTTTAATTTTTTAAATATCTTTTTAGGTGTTGCTGTTATAATGGCCGGTTTGTTTTCTGGAAAATTAATGTATTCAATTAAAAATTGTTTATTTATGGGGGTTATAATTTGTAATACAATTATTAGTACAATTCAAGAAATAATTTCTAAAAAAATTGTTGATAAATTATCGATTATTACTAGTACCAAGGTTTTAGTTAGAAGAGATGGACATGAACAAACGATTGAAATGAATGAAATTGTTTTAGATGATATTTTAATATTAAAAAATGGTAATCAAGTTGTGGCGGATTGTATTATTAGAGATGGGAAAGTTGAAGTAAATGAATCTTTTATTACTGGAGAATCAAATAATATTTCAAAAGGAGTAGGAGATACTTTATTATCAGGTAGTTTTGTTGTTTCAGGATCATGTACTTCTCAAGTTATTCATGTTGGTAGTGATAATTATGTTAATAAAATATCTAGTGAAGCTAAATATATTAAAGAAAACAATTCTGTTATTTTAAATTCCTTTGAAAAAATAGTTAAAGTTTTATCAATACTTATTATTCCTTTAGGAGTAGCTTTATTTTGGAATCAATATTTAATAATTGGTAGTGATATAGGAGATTCTATTATTAATACTGTCGCTGCTTTAATTGGAATGATTCCTGAGGGATTAGTTTTATTAACAAGTTCTGTTATGGCTGTTAGTATTATTAGACTTGGAAAACAAAAAGTATTAGTTCAACAACTATATTGTATTGAAACTTTATCACGAGTAAATGTCGTTTGTTTAGATAAAACTGGAACTATTACCACTGGTAATATGAAAGTTTATGATTTAATTCCAACTAGTCATTATTCTAAAAATGATTTTAAACAAATTATTATTAAGTTAGTTAATACATTATATGATGAATCATCAACTTTTAAAGCTTTAAAGGAAAAATATCCTGAAGAGGTAAATTTAGAAGTTATTAATAAAATAACATTTTCATCTGAAAGAAAATTTTCTGCTATTCAAATTAAAAACGATGCTAGTTACTATATTGGAGCTTACGAATATGTTATTAAAAATGCTGCTGAAAGGGATTATTCTTTAATTAAAAATTATCAAGAAAATTATCGAATTTTAGTTGTTTGTAAAAATAATTTAGAATTAACAGAAAATCCTATTGATTTAGAAATAATTGGTTTTATTTTAATTGAAGATGAGATAAGAGAAGAAGCTAGCGCAACTTTAAATTTCTTTAAAGAACAAGGAGTAAAAATTAAAATAATTTCTGGTGATAATCCAACAACTGTTTTAAATATTGCTAAAAAAGTTACAGGTGATAATGAATTAAAAGCAATTGATACAAGTAATTTATCGTTTGAAGATATGAAAAAGGTTGTTAACGAATATGATATCTTTGGTCGTGTTACTCCAAGTGGTAAAAAACAATTTATTCTTGCCTTAAAAGAACAAGGTTTCATAACAGCTATGACAGGTGATGGTGTTAATGATGTTTTAGCTTTAAAAGAAGCCGATTGTTCAGTAGCAATGGCGAGTGGTTCTGATGCTGCTAAAGCTGTTAGTCAAATTGTCCTTTTAGATAATAATTTTGCTTCTATGCCAAAAATTGTTGCTGAGGGTAGAAGAACTATTAATAATATTGAAAGAAGTGCTTCGTTACTATTGGTTAAAACTATTTATACTATTCTTATTATTTTAACTTGCTTATTCACTCAAAATAAATATTTCTTTATTCCAATTCAATTAACTTTAATTACATCATGTACCATTGGTATTCCATCATTTATCTTAGCTTTAGAGCCAAATACTAACATCGTATCAGGAAACTTTATATTAAAAATATTTAAAAATAGTATTCCGGCAGGAATAACTGTTTTCCTTGATATTGTTATCATTATTCTATTTAAGGCTGCTTTTCCAATGAATGAATCAATCATCAATGCTTTAGCTGTCTTAGTAACTGGAACAACTGGTTTTATTCATTTATATCATGTTTCAAAACCGTTTAATTTACTTCGCAAATGCTTGTTTATCTTTTTATTAGTTGCTTTTATATATGGAGCCTTTTTCCAATATACTTTCTTTAATATAAGCGAATTAAATTTACAAATAGGTTTAATCTTATTCTTGTTAATTATCTTTTCCTTCTATTCATATAATCTTTTATATCAATTTATTCAATTTGTTAATCGAAAATTAATTAAAG
Organism: uncultured Bacilli bacterium; assembly: GCA_944350485.1. GTDB lineage: Bacteria > Bacillota_I > Bacilli_A > RF39 > UBA660 > RUG591. The sequence continues at coordinate 4,711 of CALVPE010000011.1, read as the reverse complement.
AAAAGAAAACAACCAAAATTGTTTAATATATTAAATAAAAAAGTTCTTAAACAAATGGTATTAACCAAACAGTTAAGAACTATTTTTTATTTTAATATAAATTTATAAGAGCGGTACTGAATAAAAATTAAACCATCCTTTTGACAAATACCATAAAAAGATAAGTAACTTGATTCTTAAATATTAACTTTTGGCTTAATTATCTTTTTGAAGTTTTTCTAATTTATCAGCAACTTGTTTTAAAGTTCTTTCATAACTACTAGTTTCTTTCGGGAAATAATATTTTTTATTTTTAATATTATCAGGTAAATATTGTTGTTTAACGAAACCATTAGGATAATCATGAGGATATTTATAATTTTTAGAATTAGTTTTAATATGATTAGGTGGATTACCACATCTTCCTGTTTCTAAATCATCTAAAACTTTATAAATAGCTTGACAAGCACTATTAGATTTAGGTGATAAAGCAAGTTCAATAACAACACTTGCTAAAGGAATAACAGCTTCTGGTAAACCAACTCTCTCAGCTGCACTAATAGCTGCCATAACTTTTGGACCCATACTAGGATTAGCAAGACCGATATCTTCATAACAAATAACCGTTAATCTTCTAAAAATACTATCCAAGTCTTCAGCTTTTAACATTCTTCCTAAATAATGCAAACTAGCATTAACATCCGAACCTCTAATCGACTTTTGAAAAGCACTTAAAACATCATAATAACCATCATCATTTTTATCATGAAAGAAATTATGTTTATTATCAATACTTTTTAAAAATTCTATATCAATAACATGATCTCCCTTTGAATAATAAGCTAATTCTAACAAATTGTATGCATATCTTAAATCATTACCCGAAACATTAGCAATATAAGAAATGCTATCATCATCAATTTTAATATCTTCTAAAATATTTTTTTCAAGACAGTGGTTAATTCCTTCTTTAACATCAACTTCTTCTAAAGGTTTTAATTCAAATAAATGACAGCGACTTCTAATAGCTGGATTAATACTATGATAGGGATTACTTGTTGTCATTCCAATTAAAGTTACCAAACCACTTTCAATATGAGGAAGTAATAAATCTTGTTTATCCTTATTTAACCTATGAATTTCATCTAAAATTAAAACAATTCCTCCGTATAACTTAGCTTCTTCAAAAACAACTTGAAAATCATGTTTATCATTAATAGTAGCATTTAATAAGCGATAACGAATTCCTAAATCATTAACTAAACTAATAGCAATACTAGTTTTGCCAATACCAGGTTTACCATATAAAATCATTGAAAACAATTTCTTATTTTTAACTAAATTGCTTAAAATTTTATTATCACCAATCAAATGCTTTTGACCTAAACAATCTTTTAAAGAATTAGGTCTTAATTTAATTGCTAAAGGTATATTTTCCATTTAATCACCTACTTATATCAAATATTTTAGCATAAGTTTTGAAAATATTAAAGAAACCTAAAAGTAATTTAAATAACTTTAATTTCAAAAATTTTAAAAAAATGCTTTTCTAATAGTCTAAAAATTATCTTTTTGTTCCAAGACATAGTAGATTTTTTTTAAAAAATTTGATAAACTATCTATGTGATGTTTATGAAAGATAATAAAAAAAATTATCAAAAGAAAAAATATCAAACTACATTAAAAGAAAATAAATTATTATCTTCAACGCAATTGGATGATATTAAAGAAGATTTTTTAAATTATATTTATTTAGAAAAAAAATTATCGCGAAATACAATTATTAATTATAATTTTGATTTAAAAAGTTATATAGAATATTTAAAAAGTATAAATCGATTGAATCCAAATACAATTGTTTTAAAAGATATTAATGAGTATTTAAAGCAATTAAAGAAAGATAAATTAAATTCTAAAAGTATTGCTAGGCACATAACAACAATAAGAGAATTTCATAAATATTTAATAAGAAGTCATTTAGTTAAAGAAGATATAACTTTAAACTTAGAAAATATTAAATTAAGTAAAACTTTACCTGTTACCATTAATGAACAAGATATGGAAAATATTTTAGATATTGATTTAAAAAATGCCTTTAAATATCGCGATAAAGCAATGCTTGAATTAATGTATGGATCAGGACTTCGTGTAAGTGAATTAATTAATTTAACTATTTATAGTATTGACTTAGATAATGATTGCATTTTAATTGAAGGTAAAGGTAAAAAAGAAAGAATTGTTCCTATTAGTTCTTATGCTAAAGAAAGTTTAATTAACTATTTAGAAATTAGACCAACTCTTTTAAAAAGAAAAAAAAGCTTAACAGATAAATTATTTTTAAATAATCATGGTGAAGGTATTACAAGACATGGTTTTAATTACATATTTCAAAATATTTTAAAGGAAAAGAATTTAGATATTAAAGCAACACCTCATAGTTTAAGACATACTTTTGCTACAACTTTATTAAATAATGGGGCTGATCTAAGAAGTATTCAAGAATTACTTGGACATTCAGATATTGTTACAACAAGAATCTATACTCACTTAGAAAATCAAAAAATTAAAGAAGAATATATAAAATATAATACAAGAAATGAGGAGTAAAAAATGAGATTTAAACGTATATTTTTAATAGTTTTAGATTCCCTTGGGGTAGGGGGAGCAATTGATGCAGATAGTTATCAAGATAAAAACGCTAATACTCTTGGAAATATCTTGAAAAATTATGATTTATTTGTTCCTAATCTTAAAAAGTTAGGTTTTTTAAATACTATTAATATGAACAATAAAGAAAGTGATGCTTATTATACAATTGCTAGACCGAAAAATAAGGGAAAAGATTCTTTGTCAGGTCATTATGAATTGATGGGAATCGAAAATAGTATTTCCTATAAAACTTTTAATGAAAATGCTTTTCCAAAAGAATTACTAGAAACGATTGCTAATAAGACTAAAAAGGGAATAATGGGTAATATTGTGGGAAATTCTCTTGATGTAATTAATAGGTTAGGTGCAAGACACTTAGAAAATAGTTCTTTGATTATTTATACAACAGGAGATTCTAATTTAGAAATAGCTGCTCATGAAGATATCATTCCTATTAATGAATTATATCAATATGCTGAAATTATTAGAGAAATATGTGAACGGGAAGAATGGAAAGTTGGTCGAGTTGTTGTTAGACCTTTTATTGGTGAACGAGATGATTTTAAACTCACCAATAATAGTCGTTATTATACTTTAACCCCTCCTAATAAAAGTGTTCTTGATATTTTAAAAAATAATGACTTACAAGTTATATCGATTGGTAAAATTCATGATTTATATAATGGATTTGGAATTACTAAAATAATAAAATCTGGAAATAATCAAGAAGGTATTAATAAATTAACTGATATTATGGATAAAAATTTTACTGGTTTATGCTATCTTAATTTAAGTGATTTTGATACTTTATATGGTCACAAAAGAGATGTAAAAGGTTATGCTAAAGAAATTGAAAACTTTGATGTTGAAGTTCCAATAATATTAAATAAATTAAATATTGATGATTTATTAATCATAACAGCAGATCATGGATGTGATCCTACTATGCCTGGTACTAATCATACAAGAGAAAATGTTCCAGTTATTGTTTATTCACGTATTTTTAAAGAACCAAAACAACTTGATGTTTTAGAAAGTTTATCTGATATCGGAGCTACAATCGTTGATAATTATGGATTAGAAAGACCTTGGATGGGAACTAGTTTTTTAGATAAATTAAAATAAATATAGACTAAAAACTAAAATAAACATTTCGCATATATTAATATGGAGGTGTTTATTTATTAAATTTAATTATGTTGATATGTTAAATCAATATTTAACAAATGTTTTTGTTTTGAGAAATAATCTCTATAATTTGCATTTTAATATAAAAGGGGAGGGGGCTAGCAGTTTTCATGTCTCTTTAAATAACGATATCAATAACATAAATTTATTTTATGATGCTCTTGCTGAATTAATAAAAAAAATAGGAGGTTATCCTATTATGAATATGGAGGAAATTAATAATATTTCAACAATTAAACAACTTAGTAGCAAAGATTATACAACTAAGGAAGCTAGTAATATACTTATAAATGATTTAAATTTACTCAATAATATGAATCATCAAGTAGGGGAATATGCTTTAAAAAAAGGTGATTTAGATAGTATAAACTTTGTTTTAAATTTTGATAAATATTTAAGTAAAGCGATTTGGTTATTAAAAATGAATAAGTAAATATTTATTCATTTTCTTTAGCTTGAAAATCATCGCAAATAGTTTCACGTTTAGTTTCGCAATCACAAGCATTACAATTACAACTTACTTGAATTTCTTCTAAATTACATGTTGATGTTTTATCATTATTATATTTACAATTAGTAACATCACATTTAATTTTTTGATTTTTTTTCATATTTTTCACCCATTATTATTATGAACAAGTAATTCAAAAAAATACTATAAGTCCCCTATTAAAAATTGGTTTTAAGAGGGGAGTATATTTTATAAAAAAATTATGACATCCTAAAACAAATCGAGAATTAAAAAGATCAATAAATATTAAGCTAAATCAGCTAGAAATGTATTTAAATGTTCTAAAACAAATCGAGAATTAAAAAAACGAATATTTATCTTGTTAATAGTAATTACAAGTTATAAGTAAATAATAAATTTAATAATATAATTATATAATTATAT
>CALVPE010000010.1 GCA_944350485.1 uncultured Bacilli bacterium | reverse complement strand
ACGATTTAGATAATTGGTTAAAAAATAATATGAAATAATAAAAATTATGTAGAAAGTTTTTAACGATAAAGTCTTATTTTTAAGGCTTTTTATATTAACTTTCTACATAACTAAATTTTCTACATAAATACGAAAAAACATAAGAAAGGTTAATGTCTATGATTAAAGGTATTAAACAAGAAATTGAAAGAACAACTTAAAAATAATCAAGAAAGTTTAAAAAAAGCAAATAAAAAGTATCTTGAACTAAATAATAATTCAAAAGAGGTCAAAAAAATAATTAGCAATTTAAAACCTACTTTAATAAAAAAAGATAACTATGTTTTGAAAAAATAAGATAAAGATAAGCTTATAACTTATATAAAACAAGTAGATAAAACAAATACTTAATATAAAAATATTCGAAGTTTATCAATAACTTCAAATAATAATGAAGCACTAGAATTAAGAGTTGAAACATTAACTAAAAATAATAAAGTTAAAGATAAACAAATAGAAAATTTAAGAAAAGAAAACTTATTATTAAAGCAATCATTATTATTTCGAAAAGATATATTTTTAAAAGTAATTTCATTTATTAAGGACAAGTTAAGAAAGAAATAAATATATAAAATTTGCAGATGATTTATATAATAAAAATGTAATAAACGATAATGCCTATAAAAATTTACAAAATATTTATAAAATTACTAAAAACCACAATTATAGTAATGAAAAAGAATATTTTGATATAGAAAATTAATAAAAAATAATAAATTTCAAAAAAATATGCTATAATAAATTCATGAAGGATTAAGGAGGTATTATAATGGCAAATATTATATATGATGAAAAAAGATTTGTAAATGTCGGAGAAGTTTGTGCAATTGAGTTAAAAAATATCAAACCTGCTTCTTTAACACTTAATTATGATTATGGAGATGATATTGTTAACTTTTATACAAATGGAAACGTTTCTTCTGACAACGATATTACATTTATAAAATATTTAGGAAACGGTTTGTTTATGGATTTAGTTTCAGACCAGTTATTTATAACTGAAATTTTTAATGAAGACGATTTTGGTACAGATGAATTAAATTTATTAAATAATGAAAATATTGAAGAGTTAACAAAAATGCAAGAATTTTGGAATTCTATACAAAATCCAACAAACATAGAAGAATTTGAGAAAAGTATTTCAATCTTTATGTCAAATCCACTATGTATTGATATAGAAGAAGCACCTTTTATGTCAATAAATTCTGATGTAGCACAAAAATTTGCTTCCCAATCATTGGAACAATTAAAATCTAAACTACTATCATCAAAATTGAATGCTCAACAACAAATTAAGCAACAATTTAGTGAATTAGAAAACAAAATTATTGAACATTATCATAGTTTTAATAATTCAACATCACCTAAAAAAATGTGATATAAATATATAATCGTCATTATGCAAAAGTTGTAGATTACTACGACACTAACACTAAATTTTATTTTATTCGAACTTTTATAGTTCTTTTTTTATTTTTTAATGATCATATTAAATTAAAAGTTACCAAAATAATTGATAATATTTTAATGAAAAATTTATATTTTAAATTAGCAATATATCTTCAGATAGTTAAAGATCTAATTAAGTATTAAATTTAAATTGTCAAAAACTACTTATATTTTTGATTCATAAACATTAAGCATAATGTTATCTAAATTATTAAAAAACAATTTTAATATGCAAGAATCAATTTTTGATATATTTAATTTTTAATTAATTTTCTTTCAAAAATAATATTAAAAATAATTATTCTCTTAAATAATTAAACAAAAAAAATAAAAAAGACCATTAACAAATTGTCAATAGTCTACTATTTTAATTATTATTAACTTGACTCATAACTTCTTCTGCGAAGTTATCAACACGTTTTTCAAGACCTTCGCCTACTTCAAAACGAACCATCTTCACTAATTTAGCACCATTATTTGCTAAATATTTAGAAACTGTTTCTTTATCAGTAGATTTAACAAAAATTTGATTTTCAAGACATACTTCTTCATAATATTTACGAACTTTACCAATTAAAATATTTTCTAATTTATCTGCTGGTTTTCCTTCATTTAAAAGTTCTTGTCGCATGATTTCTTTTTCTTTTTCAAGTACATCAGTTGGAACACTTTCCTCATTTAAGTATAAAGGTCTCATAGCAGCAGCATGCATCGCAACTTCACGAGCTACTTCTTCATTTCCGCCAGAAATAACTATTAAAGATGCAATTTTTCCTCCATTATGCAAATAAGTGCCAAATTTTTCAGTATCAGTTTTAAATACTCTTTCAAAGCGACGAAAACTAATCTTTTCTCCAATTTTAGCAGTAATTGCTACAACTAAATCTTGAATTGTTTCATCACCAACATTAACTTTTAAAGCATCATCCATAGTAGTTACATCATTTGCTAACAAATTTTCACCAAGTTTGTTAACGAATTTTTTAAATTCTTCATTTTTAGCAACAAAATCAGTTTCTGAATTTACTTCAAGAATAACAGCTTGATTACCATCAACAAAAATTTGACTTAACCCCTCAGCGGCAATTCTATCACCTTTCTTTTGAGCTTTAGCAATTCCTTTTTCACGAAGCCAATCAATAGCAGCATCAAGATTACCGTTATTTTCCTGTAAAGCTTTTTTACAATCCAACATTCCTGCCCCTGTTTTTTCTCTTAATGTTTTCACATCACTTGCACTAAACATAAATCCTCCTATTTCAAAGCTTCTAATAATTCTTCTTTTTTCATTTTTGAATAGCCTTTAATACCACGCTCTTTAGCTAATTCTTTAAGTTCTAATAAAGTTAAGTTTTTAATATTTTTAACTTCTTTATCTTCTTCTTTTTTTTCTTCTACTTCTTCTAATGTTTTATCATCAACTTTAGTTTCTGATTTAGTTTCCCCATTTTTGTCTTCTTCTGAAACACAATCAACTAAATCATTACCATTAATTGTTGCAATTGCATTTGTTAAGGCATTTAAAACAACTTTAACTGCACGAACAGCATCATCATTTCCTGGAATTGGATAATCAACACTATCAGGATCACAATTAGTATCAACAATACCAAATGTTTTAATACCAAGTTTTCTAGCTTCACGAATAGCAATATCTTCATGACTTGGATCAACAACGATCATAGCCTGAGGTAATTCTTTCATTTCACGAATACCTGCTAAATAACGATTTAATTTTTCATATTCTTTATTTAGTAAAGCAACTTCTTTCTTAGGTAATAAATCAAATGTTCCATCACTTTGCATTTTTTCAATTTCTTCTAAACGTTTAACACGTGATCTAATTGTTTTAAAATTTGTTAAAGTACCACCTAACCAACGCTCTATAACATAATACATATTAGTACGGTTTGCACATTCTAAACATGCTTCGCTCGCTTGTTTCTTAGTACCAACAAAAATAACTTTACCACCATCTTCTACAATTTTTGTTAAAGCATCGTATGCTTCTTCTAACTTTTTAACGGTTTTTTGTAAATTGATAATATAAATATCATCTCTGGCTTCAAAGATGTATTCTTTCATCTTTGGATTCCATCTTCTCTTTTGATGTCCAAAATGAACACCAGCTTCTAATAAATAATTCATTGAAATTACTGTCATTTCTATTTTCTCCTTTTTCTCTTCAATTAACTTCTTATATTCTACCAATTTGGCAGGATGAATATAAATTCATTAATTTGTTTATTTTAAAGCCTCAATTAATTCAGCTTTTTTCATACTTGTGTATCCTTCAATACCTTTTTCTTTAGCTATTTCTTTTAACTCAGCAACTGTTTTTGAGTTTAAATCAATTTTTTCATCTTTTTTACTTACTTTTTTAACAGTTTCTTTAGCCTCAAGTTTAACTTCTTTAACTTTACCAGTTTTAGCTACTTCAATTAATTCATTAAATGCATCCATATCATTAATAGCTATTTCTGATAACATTTTACGATTAATCTCAATACCAGCTTTATTTAAACCATCAATAAATTTTGAATAACTAATGTCATTCATACGACAAGCGGCATTAATTCTTGTAATCCAAAGTTTACGATAATTTCTTTTATTTTGTTTGCGATCACGATAGGCATAAACACTTGAATGCATTAATTGTTCTTTAGCAGTTTTATATAATCTATGTTTACTACCAAAGTATCCACTTGCTTCTTTTAAAACTTTCTTGTGTCTTCTTTTAGTTTGAACACCACTTTTAACTCTTGTCATTATATCCTCCTAACTAGATTATATCTCTTAATCTATTTTGATCAGCTTTTGATAAAGATGATCCCTTTCTATTTTTTCTATTAATTACAGAAGTCTTTTTACCAGTATTATGTCTACTACCTGGTCTTCCTATTTTAATACTTCCGCCTTTTCTAATTTTTAATACTTTTTTAGTACCTTTATGTGTTTTTAATTTTGGCATATTTTCTTCTCCTTTTCTATTTTTTTGGTGCAAGCATCATTGTCATCGATCTTCCATCTAATTTTGGATTATCAGTAACAATTGCAATATCACTTAAACGATTAGCAAAATTTAGTAAAACCTCTTCTCCAAGTTCAGTATGAGCCATTTCTCGTCCTTTAAATCGAATACTTAACTTAATCTTTGCACCTTTCTTGATGTAATTTGTTACTTGTCTTAACTTTGTTTCAAAGTCTCCAACATCAATCCTTGGACTTAAACGATATTCTTTAGTTTCAATCATATTAGCTTTTTGACGTTTAATATTTTCCTTTTCCTTTTTGTTTTTTAAATAACGATACTTATTATAATCCATTATTTTACAAACAGGTGGATTTCCATTTGGATTCATTAAAACTAAATCAAGTCCAGCGTAACTTGCTAATACTAAAGCATCCTTTAAAGACTTAACTCCAACTTGTTCCCCATTAGGTCCTATCACTAAAACATTACTCGCTTTGATTTGTTCATTTTTCAACAAATCATTTTTGTTATTTGCGATACAAAACACCTCCATAATCTAATCAAAAAAAGTAGATAAGATATCCACTTTTGCACAAGAAAAAATAACATAAATTATTTTTTATAGGCCTTTACCCATCACCATAAGCAATCAGGTGGATTAAATCTCTTTCCTTTTTTAATTTACAATCAGTATGATACTAAAAACTTCCCTTCTTGTCAAGTATTTTAAAAACCTTTTTTCAATAATTAAATTAATTAATCAGTTACTATTAAAAAAAATTTCAAATTAAATTAATAGCAAGTGTTAAAAACAATAATTTTTACTTTATACTTTCAAAATATAATCTAATATTTATTTAAATTAAATTTCTATACTAAGCTTTAAATAATCAAAATTTTAAATTATTATTAGATTTTAAATATCAAATACTTTATTTATACTACTAATTTTTATTTTTAGTAAAATAATGTTTCAAATACTCCTTTTCATCAACTAAACCTATATAATGATAACATTCTTTATAAAATTGATAAATACTTTTAATTACTTTTCTCTTTTTAAAATGATAATCATATAAATATCTTTCTAAAAGAAATTTTGCATAACTATATTTGATATTTTTTAAACTCTTAATGACTTTAAAAAACAAAAAAATACACATTAGTAATAAATTAAAATTATAATAATTAAAAATTATATAAATAATTAAAAAGAAAAGTGTAAAAAAAGAAATTTCTAAAGAAAGATAAAAACTATTTAAATAACTTAAAAATTTATTAAATAAAAGATTTAATAACCTACCTCCATCAAGAGTTAAAATTGGTAAAAGATTAAAAAGAAGAATAGTTAAATGATATATTTTAATATAAGGATATTTAAAAAAGTAATTTAAAATTAAATAAGTTATTATTTGTGTAACAGGTCCCATTAAAAGAATTAATATTTCTTTATTGATAGAACTATTTTCAAAACTATAAAATTTTGTTAATCCTCCATAAGGATAAATAGTAATAGAAACTAATTGCCATTTTAAAAGAATACCAGTTATAGCATGTCCTAATTCATGAAAAAAAATTAAAACAAAAATAAAAGTAAATTCTTTAAACATTCCAGCTAAAATTATTAAAATTAAAAATAGATAAAAAGTATTATCAAATTTAATTTTTTGGTAAATAGTCTTCAATTTTTAAATATTCCCGATTTTTTTGAAATACTAAATATAAATTAGTATCTTTAACTTCTCCTAAATAATTACCTTCTTTAACATAATCATAGATTTTGACGCCATAATTGTCTAAATTACCATACCAAATATCTACTCCATCAATTCCTTCTATAATAACTGTTTTACCATAATTTTCAATTTCCCCAATAAAAACAACTATTCCAGAATTAATAATTGGCACTAAGTATTTATTATCAACTTCTAATTTATAACCATCATAATAACTACTGGAGCTTTTGTAACTTAATTTTTCATTAAAAACTGTTTCACTATCATTATTTACATAACTAGGAAAAATAGAACCAAAATATTTATTATATAAATTATTAAAATAAGCAAAAGATAAATTATCTTTAAAAACTTTATTAGTAATAAATTCTTTAAAAGAAGGATTAGTTTTTAGAAATATTAAACAAGTAAGACCAATTATAAAACAAACAAGAATTTTATTAAAAAAACTTATAATTAAATTTTTAAATTTAGATTTGTTATTGGTTAAACTATTATTTTTTTGATTGAGAAATTTACTTACTTGTTGATCCATAATATCACCATTAAAGTGTATGAAAATTAATTTAATTTATGAAAAAAGCTATTAATTATTCATTAATAACTTATAATATTTAAATCATCAGAATTGGTGAATGGTATTAAAGTAAATTTTTTATTAGTATCTAGTTCATATAATTGAAATTCTTTTTGAAAGTAAAAACCATAATAAGTTTGTAGATTTATTATTTCTTGATTACTTTTTAACGTTAAAACATAGAAGTTTTTGATTTGATAATGAGAATTTCTTTTAGTTAATTCTTCTTGTTTAACAGCTAATTCTGACTTATCAATATCAACTAAATAATTAAGAGCTAAAGTTCCTTGATAAATTTGATAATTTCCTTTTTCAATAATGTCTTCTTGATTAAGATTAAACTTATACCAATAATAAATATTATTATGACTTAAAAAGAGAGTTGAATTATCTTCTAACTTATATATATCATTTCCTAATTCAAAATTTTTTTCATAATTTTCTTCAATATTTTCAAATTCTTCAACAATTGGAACTTTTACTTTATTAAAGAAGAAGAAAACTAAAATTGCCAACACAATTATTAAGATACTAAAAATTAAACTAACAATTCCTAGTGTTTTTCCAGTTTTATTTTTACTTTTTTTACTAGTTATAATGGCAATTATAGCTAAAGGTATAGTTATTATGGGATTCAAAATAAAGATAAAAGCTAAAATTCCTAAAATTAAAGAAGTATTATTATTTTCTTTGATGGATGTATCATTTATTTTTTTATCATTTAATATTCCGCAATTAGGACAAAACTTGGAATTTGGATCTAACTTATTTCCACAATTATGACAATACATATATTCTCCTATTTAACTGTTACTAAACAAGTTGAAGACGAGCCTCCCCCATTTGGAGTAACTGTGATTGTTGTTGTTCCAATTCCTGTAGCCGTTATAATACCATTGTTATCAATTTTTGCAATATTTTGATTACTACTTGTAAATGTTACGGTTTTATTAGAAGCATTGGTTGGTAGAACATTAGCTCTTAGAGTAAAAGTATCTCCTAAACTTAAACTAACATTTGTATTATTTAAAGTTAAACTTGTAGCTTTAATATTTTTAACAATTATTTTAACATCTGCCTTTAAATGATTTCTATTTACCATAGTTGTAACAATTGTTTCACCCTCTCTTATTCCACGAACTACTCCGTTAATATCAACACTAGCAATACTTGGATTACTACTTGTAAATGTTACAGCTTTAAATGTTGCATTACTTGGGGTAATAATAGGATTTAAATTAATTGTTCCATTTATACCTACTTGATAAGTACTTTGAGGATAAGAAATTGATTTTACTTCTTGATTATCACCGCTACCAGATATTTCAATTATAGCTGTATCTTTATATCCACCATCTCTTGATGTAGCTGTAATAATCGTACTACCAGGCGAAATAGCTTTAAGTTGGCCACTAGAGTTAATAGTAGCAACATTTGGATTACTACTTGTCCAAGTAACTGTTTTATCACTTGCATTTGCCGGATTAAAAGCTACTACTAACTGCTTTGTTACCCCAACTGGAATAGTTGAATAACGAGTTGTTATCTTGATACTTTTTAAGCCAAGATCATATTCACCAACTGTAACTTTAACTTGAGCGATAATATCGTTAACTGTTTTAGCAACAATAATTGCCGTTCCAATTCCTTTTGCTTGAATTAAACCATTACTATCAACAGTTACAATTCGAGAATTACTACTTGACCAAGATAATTTTTTACTGGCATTATCAGGTAAAATAGTTGCTACCACTTGAGCAGATGCTCCTAATTTTAAATTTAAAGATGTATAATTTAAACTTAATGATTTTGGATAATTATCAATTTTTATACTTTCACCATCAATAATTGTTGATGAACCTTCCTTATAAATTGTAACATAAGCTGTATCTCTAACTGTTCCATTATTTGATGAAACAGTAATAATTGCATTTCCTTCTTTTACTCCTTTAACAACTCCCTTACTATTCACAATAGCAATACTTGGATCACTACTTGTAAATTTTAATCCTATTTCAGTCGCATTACTAGGTAAAACTCGATAAGTTAAACTATGAGTATACCCAACACCTATATTAATATATTTTTCATTAATATTAATAGACGTTGGTGAAATATTTTTACCGGTAACATTTACCAAACAATCAGTCGATATGTCATTAACTAAAGTTTTAACTGTTACAATAGCAGATCCTTCTTTTAAAGCCGTTATATAGCCTGTTACTTCATTAACTTCTACAATACTTGGATCACTGCTTGACCATATAACTTTTTTATTACTGGCTTTTTCTGGTAAAATAGTTGAAACTAATTGATAACTTTTTCCCTTTTTTACACCTATTTCATTTTGATTTAGCAAAATTGCTTCTGGCATAATACTAGACGTTAAACTAATAACTTCAAATTTAATTAATAAAAGGAATGCCAACACTAAAACTATGATAACTAATAAAATTTTCCACATAACTGAAAAAAATTTATTTGATTTTTGTTCATTTTGAAAATTACTTGGGTTACTATAAACCTGTTCGCTATTATATTCAGTATACATAAATCCTCCATTTATTTTATAATAAAATTATAGCATACTTACTAAAAAAATAAAATACTAAAAT
>CALVPE010000009.1 GCA_944350485.1 uncultured Bacilli bacterium | reverse complement strand
AGATTAAATTCATCTTTATACATATCACTCATTCCCTTCTAACAGTATTTTAGAATAAGATATGTCTATTGTCAAGTCTAAAACTCATATTTTCTCCTTTTGAAAAGTAAAAAAAACAGGAAAATTTGAAGAATAAAATAATAAAAAACTCCTGAAAAAAAACAAGAGTTAATGTTATTTCTGGTGATCAGTACGGGATTCGGACCCGTGAATGCCGCCGTGAAAGGGCGGTGTGTTAAGCCACTTCACCAACTGACCAAAAAAAATGGCGCCTCAACTAGGACTTGAACCTAGGACCCCTTGATTAACAGTCAAGTGCTCTAACCAACTGAGCTATTGAGGCAAAATATAAATTAAATGGTGGGCCTGGAGGGATTTGAACCATCGACCTCACGCTTATCAGACGTGCGCTCTAACCAACTGAGCTACAAGCCCATTTTCCTTATATGGAACTCACAAATACCTATCAAGTATACTATACTTTTTTAAATAATGCAAGTTACTTTACACACTGGTGTCCAGCTAGGGATTCGAACCCTAGACCCACTGATTAAGAGTCAGTTGCTCTACCAACTGAGCTAGCCAGACATAATCAAGAACAACAAATAATATTTTATATTATGTTGTTCTTGTTGTCAATATTTTTTTTAAATTTTTTAACACATTTTTTATAAGCTTCTATTTTATCAAAGTAATTTCAATTTGATAAACACCATTAGGACTTTCAACATCAACGATATCACCGACTTTTTTACCTAATAAAGCTTTAGCAATTGGACTTTCATTTGATATTTTGCTTTCAAAAGGATTAGCTTCTTGACTACCAACAATTTGATATTCATCTTCTTCGCCATCATCAACATATTTAATACTAACAGTATTGCCAATACTTACTTTACTTGTATCCATATTTTCAATAATAGAAACGTTTTCCATAATTTGTTCTAATTTTTGAATACGTCCCTCAAGTTCAGCTTGTTCATTTCTTGCTGCATCATATTCAGCATTTTCTGATAAATCACCAAGAGCTCTTGCTTCTTTAATCGCCTTAATATTAGCAGGTCTTTTTATATTAATTAAATCATCTAATTCTTGTTTTAATTCTTCATATCCTTCTTGTGTTAAATAGACTGTCTTTGCCATAAACGACACCTCCAAAATAAATTCTTATTAAGTATATTACAAATAAATTTAAAAGTCAAGAAAATCTAATAACGATAATCTTAACTAAATTTGGTAATTTTTTTGTTACAACACTTTAATTTATGCAATTTTTTAGATTTAATGCTAATTATTTAAATAACATTTTCTTAACATAGAAAATTTAGGAAGATCTTCTTTAAATTTTATATATAAGGTACTATCAGCTTGATTAGCAACATCAATATCTTCAAATTCACTATTTTTTAAATTAGTAATAGCTACCGTTATTATATCCAGCTTTGGAGTAATTATTTCAATTTGATCTCCTAATTTAAAATAATTTCTTTGTTTAATTTGATAATAGTCATCTATTTTATCTAATATTATTCCTAAATAATCTTGATTACTAGCTTCATTTCTTCCAAGATAATATTGATCATTTAAAGTAGCATCTTGTAAATAAAAGTGAGTACTATTTTCCCGATTAGAAACTCGCGATAATATTTTAATTTCTTGCTCTAATAATTCATTGGTTAATTCATTATCAAAAACAGCATTTATAAGACGTCTATATGATGATAAAACAACTGCTAGATAAAAAGGTGAACGCATTCTTCCTTCTATTTTAAAACTTTTAACTCCAAGCTGCATCAAATCAGCTATATTTAAAGCCATATTTAAGTCTTTTACTGCCATCGAAAAGTTTTCATTAGTTAAATTTTTAAAATTTTTAATATCAAAACAAAAACGACAAACTTGAGCACAACCGCCACGATTTGCATCACGATTAGTAAAATAATTAGATAAAACACAGCGACCACTTACAAAAGTACACATAGCTCCATGAATAAAAACTTCAATATCCATCTTTGTTTTTTCAATTATTTCTTTAATACCACTACGATTAACTTCTCTAGCTAAAACAACTCGGTCAATACCTTCTTGTTCTAAAAATTGAATACTTTTATAATTAGTAATACTATCTTGGGTACTTAAATGAACTTCAACTGGAAAATTATCTTTTATATATTTAACTAAAAATAAATCACTTACTATAAAAGCATCTATCCCACAAGAAACAACTTCTTTTATATAATCATAAACTCCTAAAATATCTTCATTATGAAAAACAATATTTAAAGTTAAATAAACTTTCTTGCCAAGTTGATGAGCAAAAGAACAACCAATTTTTATTTCTTCCAAACTAAAATTAGTAGCATTAGCTCTTAAACTATACTCTCTACCTCCAATATAAACAGCATCTGCTCCATATAAACAAGCAACTTTTAATCTTTCCAAATCTCCAGCTGGAGACAATAACTCAACCTTTTTCATTATTTCACCTTATAAATTGTTTTTCTATTAAAAAAACCTTCATGTCTTTCTTTTATTAAATTATCAGTTTTCTCAATAAATTCTTGATTATTTATTTTTCCATTTAAATTAAGACTATAAAACTTTAATATTTCTAAAAAAACGTCTTCTTCCATTAAATTACTATCTAAAATACCATAACTAATTATATCTTTTAAATCAAGAAAAGCTTGATTAGCATTTAAAACCTTTTTTGTTAAAATATTTGTCCCAATATTATTATCAATTATATAATATTCTTCATTTTGACCTTTTTCTTTAATAAGATGATAATCTCCGAATTTCTTTTTATTTATAAATTGATAAAAGTTTGTAACCAATTTTCTTTTTGAATGAGAAACTAATAAATGACCAACTAAAAAGACCATTAAATTAATATTCGTTTTGGCATCTATTTCCTTAATTTCTTCAAGAGTTATATCACTACTTAAATTAGCATAGTTAACACCATGATCAAAGTAATAATTACAAATATTATAATTAGTTATTAAATGATCTTGACTAACAACTAAATTTAACCCTAAATTTAATTCTTTATTTATTTTTAAAACACTTAAATCATAAAAAAACAAACCTTTAATAGTTAATTTACTAAGTTTAATTAAAATTTTTTCTAAATAATTTAAATCTATTGAAAACATATTTTTATTTAAACTAACAAATAATTCGATATTTGGATATTTCTTTAAAAGTTTTTCTATTTCATCTATAGTTGCTTCATAGTAATTAACACTTAAATTCTTACAACCAATTAAAAAAGAATTAGTATATTTTAAATACTTATCTAATTCTAAATCTTTTAAGCTTACTAATAACTTCATCAACCTAACCCCTTCTTTCTGTTACGGCAATTCCATCCCCTATTTTATAAATTGTCGTTTTATATAACATGTGATTTTCTAAAAAATAAGTATAATCTTTAATTTTTTTCACAATACCTAAAATATTTTTACTTGGTATTTCATCTTCGTTCATCGAAACATAACCATGAAAATACATATTATCAGTTATTATATAACCATTAAGAGCTAAATTACTTTCAAATTGTTCAAAGAAATCTTGATTTTTACCTTTAGCAGCATCAATAAAAATTAAATCAAAATCACTATCTAGTTTTACATTTAAAGCATCATTAAATATTAAAGTAATTCGTTCTTCTAAATTAAACTTTTTAATGTTTTTCAAAGCTTCCATATATCTTACTTCATCGCGTTCAATAGTTGTAACATGAATATCATTATCAACTAAAGCCATCATAATAGCTGAATAGCCAATCGCTGTCCCAATTTCTAAAATATTTTTAATTTGTTTTTTGGCTATAAAAGTTGTTAAAAAGTCTATACCTTCTTCTTGCATAATCGGAATATTATTAACTATTGCATATTCTTTGATTTCTTTTATATCATTTGTATAATTCATTAATAGCCTCCATTAACTGCTTTCAATTCTTCTTTTTTCATTAAAAAATCATTATAATTTTCAAAAAAGAAAGTTTCATTTGTTTTTATATTGGAAATAAAATAAAGATAATTTGTAATTTCTGGTCTAATACTAGCTTCAATACTTGTTTTATTAACCATACAAATTGGTCCTACTGGTAACCCTAATTTATTATTATTTCTAGTATTATAAGGATTATTATCCTCATATTCTGCCTTTGTTAAAGGTCTTGTATCATCCAATTTAATTCCATAGCGAGCTGTAATATCACTTCCCAAAGCCATTTTTTTATTTAAACGGTTAATAAAAACACTAACAACTTTACTTCGATCTAAATTATTACTAACTTCTTTTTCAGCAATACTTGCTAAAGTCAAAATTTCATGAATTGTATAATTACCATTTAAAAAATTTTCTTGATAAGGTTCTAAAACAATACTCATTTGATCGAGTAATTTTTTAAATATTTCTGAAATAGTCACTTCTTTGCTTCGAAATTGATATGTATCAGGATATAAATAACCTTCTAAAGGATAATAAAGATCAGTTTTTAAAATATTCTCGGTTAAAAACCAATAATCTTCAATTAAACTATTTAAATAATCCTTATTTTTTAAAGAACCAAAATCTAAAACTTCTTCATAAGTATTATTTGTATTGGCCGCAATTACCCTAGCTAGTTCTCGAAAGTTAATACCTTCTTTAAATGTAATTTGAATTGTTTCATTATTATAAGAATTACCTTCTCTTAAAATCTTAACTATTTCTTTTAAATTCATATTAGATTTAAAATTATAAGTACCAGCTTTTAAATTATTAATATTATTTATTTTTACATATAAAGAGAAAAAGTTATCACTTCTAATTAAATTATTTTCTTCTAAAATTGTTCCTATTTTTTTAACTGAAGTATTAGGTGGAATTACAATTGTTTTGATAGTTTGATCTTTACTTACAGGACTTAGCATTGTTTTGTAAATCAAAATTATAGTTATAACTAAAAAAAGAGTAATAAGAGCTAAGAGAATTATTATTTTTCGTTTCTTTTCCATTTCTACCTCCATAAGAAATACTTCTAGTTTAAACTAGAAGTACTAGAACTAGTATTTCCAATTTCTTCTTGAAGAGATTTTAAAATGCTCTCAATTACTGCCCATTCTTTTTCAGTTTCAATTGGAGATAATTCACTTTCTTCCCCATCATCTTCCGGATTAAAAATAGAAGCGTAAACTTGAATATTTCCGTTTGGATCTCTCGTATTATCTGTATAAACTACATAACTTTTTCCAGTTTCATTACTATCAAAAGTAAATAAAACATCACATCTTACTTCTTTACCTTCATTATTAATAACTGTAAAACTATTTTTTTCCATATTTATTCCTTTCTATCTAAATATGATTGTAAAATTACAACACTAGCAACTCCATCAACCACATCTTTTCTCTTTTTTCGTGAAAGATCACTATTTATTAAAACTTGATTACTTATTTTAGAAGTTAATCTTTCGTCTTCAAGAATCACTTCTAAATGAAACTTATCTTCTAATTTTTTTTTAAACTCTAAAACAATATTAGTCATAGAACTACTAGTATTATTCATATTTTTAGGAAACCCTAAAATAATCTTCTCAACTTTTAAAGTTTCGATTATAGGAACTAATTCGAAGATTAAATAATCATAATCTGAATTATGTCGAATTGTTTTATAATTAGTTGCAATTACCCCATTTGATTTACTAATACCAAGTGTTTTTGTTCCAAGATCAAGTCCTAAATAAACCACATTTCTCACTTCCTTTTAATCATATCATTTTTTTAATTATTTAGCAATTACTATTAATTACATTTTTAAATTAGAATTATTTATTTGTTTAATTTTTAATTGATAAAGTTTTCTTGACATTCCATAAAAAGAATTAAATTTTCCATTAACAATAATATCAAAACCATGATCTAAAATCATTTTTAAAGTATCTTCACCATATATTTCTTCTACTATTTTAAAATTCCCTATAAATCTAAATAATCTTTAACACTTAATGTAATGGCTTTAACAAATTTTTCTTTTTCATTTAAAATTATTTTTAAATTACTCGTACTATTAATGTAACCTATTTCTAATAAATAAGCTTCTGTTCCATGATTACTATCATAATAAATGTTACCTTCTTTTTCTTTATTTCGCATATCGACATAAGAATCTGTAATAATTCCACCAACTTCTCTTATCATATAATAATAAGTTGATGAAGTAGTTGCTTTTTCATAAGGTTTATAACCTTTTTCTAAAGCTTCTTCTTCTATATCTTTTAAATCTTGTTCACTTAAAGTTCTAATATAAACTCCATTTTCTACTTTATAAGCGACATTTTTAGAAATTGGACTACTAGTATATTTTGAAATATTACTTACTAAAGATTTAGCAAAAGTAATGTCTGTGTTATTAACAGCATAAACTTCTAAACCACCTTTATCGATATTAGTAGCAGCTGAATTTTGATGAATAGAAAGCATTAATTTTGCTTTCGTTTGATAAGGTACACTAATCCTACTATTTTTACCATAATTTGCTAAAGTTATATCTTCATCTCTTGTTAATTTAACTTTTAAACCCAATTTTTCCAAAGAAGTTTTTAAAGATTTAGCATAATCTAAATTGATTTTACTTTCATAATAACCATTTTTATTAGCTCCAACATCAATTCCTCCATGACCGGGATCAATTACAATATCATAGTATTCATTAGGTAATTTAATTTTTTCGCACTTTAAACTTAAATAATTTATATTATCTTGATTTAAAAAATTTATTTTAATTTCTTTATTACTATTATTTTTAGTAATTGTGTAATAATTTAAGTTAGAATATTTTGTTTTATTTTCTATATTATAATAAATATCTTGATTGTCTTTTTTTGTTTTTAATAAAATAACATATTCTCCAATATTAATATTTTCTAAATTAATTCCTTGATTAATTAACTCAGTTGTTTTAAAAAATGTTTTATTGTTACTTTTTTCTAAAATTAAATTGTATTCAGTTTCATAAGTAAAAGTCTTAAAAACTAAAATTAAATTATCTATTTCTTCATTTAAATAACCACTTATATTAAAAAATCTACCATAAATTGTAAAAGTATTAAGATAGGCACTTTTGTTAATATCTTTTAAAAAAGCTAAAGAATTATCATCTTTTTTAGAATAACTATCTTTTAATACTTTACAACCAGTTATTAAAAATATAATTAAAATCAATATTTTAATTTTTTTCATGTTCACCTACCTTGCAATCATTGTATCAAATTACTAAACTAAAGTCCATGAATTTTAAAATCTTAAGCAATTTCAAAAGGTACCTCTTTTGTTCCAAGACCTCCAGTTATTTTGATTGTTGATTTTAGATTAATGGATGGGCGCGCACCATAACTACTCGACGGATAGACGCTGTACGCGCTGCCGCTGTCGTAGACGTACCCAACGAACGAGGACGAATATGGGGTTATAAGCCACATATACCCTGAATTACTATATCCTGTTCCTTGTTGACTAGCAAACATTTCGCCATATCTTGGTAGTCCTACTTTTCCTGTCCATATTGTAGTTGTTTTTGCACATTCTTTTATAGTTACCGTATTGCTGACAATTTCACATACTGCTCCTTTATAATTACTACCAGATGATAATTGTTTTTGATAATATGTTCCATCAACTAGCATATTTTTTGAAGTTTCTTCTATACTATTATACCAATCATTATTCAAGTAATAATCCCAATAATCACTTGTTTGGGTATTATCTGTTTTTCCAAATATTGTACTCGAAGCAA
>CALVPE010000008.1 GCA_944350485.1 uncultured Bacilli bacterium | reverse complement strand
TCTAAATTACCATCGACATTTACTTTGACACTGACATAAGAATTATTCCATTCATCGATTGTATAATCTCCAGTTGTATTACTAATAACTGTATTTTCATCAATCCAAATTCTTAAACTATAATTTTTTGTTATTTCTTCATTAGTTCCCGCGGGTATTGTATCAACCCAAATTCTTGTGTTATCAAAGCTTTTATAACGGATAGCATCAATTAAGACATCATCTTCACTTGTTAAATAGACATTCACATCTTCTGGGTTAATTCTCGTCTTACCTTCGATTTCATCGCCATTAACTAGACTTATTCCATAATAAATATCTTTACTACTGGTATTTTTTCCGACTATTTGAAAGTTAAAGACATTATCATCACTTGCTAAAGCATCGTTCTTTGACATAGGGAGAGCATTTGTGATATTTATCCCGTTAGTTTCGATATAATTCATATAAATATCACCGGTTATGGTAACTTGGTTTCTCGTCCCGCTTATTAAAGTATTATAGGCTGCATAGGTTACTCCAAGCGTTACTATTAAAATCAAACTTACTATTAAACTTATACTTATTACTTTTTTTCTCTTTTCCATATTTCCTCCAACTAAAAAAAGTATGATTAAACTTTTTTATTTGATAGGTTAGTTAGTAGTTTGAATTTCTCATGAGTGATATATAAAGTTATGTAAATAATTTAATTAACCAAGATTTTTGAAACATTTTTCAAACTTAATTTTCTTATAAATTTTATATTTTTTTCTATTTTTTTATGTAAAAACTATATAACAAAGCTTACTACTTTCCTATCATATGTATTAATGATACAATATCTTTTTTTATTTGACAAGTATTTTTATACCTTCAACATTTTTAATATTTCTTCTTCATTTAAAATCGTAATATTTAATTTAATTGCTTTATCATATTTACTACCAGGGTTTGCTCCTAAAATTAAATAATCAGTTTTTTTACTAACAGAATCAATTACTTTACCACCATTAGTAATAATTAAATCTTTCAATTCATCTCTTTTTATATTTAAAATTCCAGTTATAACAAAACTTTTATTTTTTATTTTTTGATTATCAACTACTTTTCCTAAATAATTCATATTTATACCAAGTTTTTTTAAATCTTCAATTAATTTTAAATTTTCATAATTTTTAAAATATTCAATTACACTTTTAGAAATTTCTTCACCTATATCTGGAATATCTTTTAAATCATTATAAGTTGCATTGATTAAATTATCCATATTAATAAACTTTCTGGATAAAATAGTTGCTGTTTTTAATCCAACATGACGAATTCCTAAAGCAAATAAAAGTTTTTCTAAAGATTTTTTTTTGCTTTCTTCAATTTCCTCTAATAAATTTTGAACACTTTTTTCACCATAACCTTCAAGGAGCATTAAGTCATTTTTATATTTTTCTAAATGATAAAAATCTATTATAGTTTTAACAAATCCCAAATTATACATATCTTCAATAATTCTATCACCCATACCAGTAATATCCATAGCTCCACGAGACGCAAAATGAATTAATTCTTCGATATGACGTCTATCACATAAAGGATTAGTACAATAATAATTACTATCTTTTTTAACTAATTTAGCTTGACAAATTGGACATTTTTCAATCATTTTAAATGGTTCTTCTAGTCCTGTTCTTCTTTCAAATTTAACACTTTCAACTCTTGGAATAACATCTCCTGCTTTAATAATTGTTACATAATCTCCTTTTCTAATATCTTTTTCTCGGCAATAATCTTCATTATGTAAAGTGGTTTTCGAAATCGTCGATCCCATAACATTTACAGGTTCTAAAATCGCATTAGGAGTAATTTGACCAGTTCTTCCTACTGTAAAAATAATATCCTTTAATTTTGTAATAACTTCTTCTGGCGGAAATTTATAAGCTGTTGCCCACTTCGGATATTTAACAGTACTTCCAAGTTTCATTTGATCAGAAATATTATTTAATTTAATAACAACCCCATCAATATCATACGGAAGATCTTTTCTTTCTTTAGTTTTTTCTGAAATATAGTTTAATATTCCATCAATTCCATTAACCAATTTATTATTTAAGTTAGTAACAAAGCCTAATTGTTTCATAAATTCTAAAGCTTCATAATGTGTTTTAATACCATAATCAAGAGGATTTGGTAAATGATAAATAAAAGCATCCAAATTTCTTTTAGCAACAACACTCGTATCTAATTGTCTAATTGTTCCACTTGCTAAATTACGAGCATTTTTAAAAAGTTCTAATCCTTTTTCTATTCTTTCTTCATTTATCTTTCTAAAGTTTTCTTTACTAACGTAAATTTCTCCTCTTACTTCAATATCAATTTCTTTTTTTAATTTTAAAGGAATACTTTTAATAGTTTTAACATTATCAGTTATATCTTCCCCAATGATACCATCCCCTCTAGTTGCAGCATATTTTAATAGACCCTTTTCATATTTTAACGAAACGGCTAAACCATCAATTTTAAGTTCACACACATATTCTGGATTTTTTATTTCTTCACTTCGAATTTTATTATCAAAAGCAATGATATCACTTTCGGTAAAAACATTAGCTAAAGATAAAAGAGGTATTTTATGTTTAATTTTTAAAAAAACTTCATTTACTTTTCCACCAACTCTTTGACTTGGTGAATCTGGTAAAATATTATTAGGGTATAAAGCTTCTAAGTTTAATAATTCTTGCATTAAACGATCATATTCTTGATCAGTTACACTTGGTTTATCTAAGGTATAATATTCATATCCATACTTATTTAAAAGATCAACTAATTCTTGCATTCTTTGAAGTTGTTTATTCATAAATTTTCCCTTCCAAATTTGTTACATCTTGAAAATCATGATCAAAAGTCATCGGTAAACTTTGAATTGATTTTTCTAAATTTTCTAAACTATCAAATGGTCCATAAATAGTTTCATCAACATAATAAACTATATAGTAGTTATTATCATTTAATTCTAAACAAACAACGTCACTATTAAATTTAAAAGATTTAATATTATAATCTAAATCATTTATTTTAACTTTTTCTAAATCTTTATATAAATAAACTTCGTTATTAAAACTTTGTAATTTATAGCCATCATATAATTCATAAGACCAATTACGACTTTTACAACCGGTTATTAGAAAAAAAGAAAGGAAGAAAACAACAAGGACTAATTTATTTCCATAAGTCATTTGGATACACTCCTTTCTCAATTAATTTATTTATTTCATCAACAACAAAATTTTTATCTTCTTTATAGGTTACACCTAACCATTTATCATCAGAATCTAAAATATAAACTTTTTTATCTTTTTTGATTTCTTTAAAAACAATATCAGGAATTAAATATTCACATTTTTCTAGGTTATTTTTATTTTCTTTAAAAAATTCAACAATTCCATTTTCTAAAGCATCAAACATTTTTAGCGTAAAACCGAAAAAATTCATGGAAACTAAAGTATCAGGTTCTACTTCAAAACTAGCTCTTCCATCAAGTGGCGTAGCTATTATTTTGTTATCTACTTTTTCAATATTTGATTCAATAATATTAGTTAAATAGTTATCTTGACTTTCGCATACTCCTCTTTTAACACTGCCATTTTCAGTCATAGTATTTGAAACTTTAAAAGCTACCATCGAATAACAACTAGAATCACTCGAATTATCAAAGAAATTTTTCATCTTTATATAAGCACTTCGACCATAAAAATCATCAGCATTGATCATGACAAAATTTGTATCAACAACATCTTTAGCAGCTAATATAGCATGTCCTGTTCCCCAAGGTTTAATTCGACTACTTGGAATTTCTACTCCCTCTGGTACTTTATGAAGATTTTGAAAAACATATTCAACTTTAATTTTTCCTTCAATTCTTTTTCCTATTGTTTCTCGAAATAAATCATAATTTTCTTCTTTAATGATGAAAACAACTTTGTTAAATCCTGCCTTAATTGCATCATAAACGGAATAATCAATAATAAATTCTCCATTAGGTCCAATCGGTTCTACTTGTTTTAACCCCCCAAAACGAGACCCCATTCCAGCTGCAAGTATTACTAACGTTAAATCTTTTTTCATAAAAAATCACACCTTTCTTAAACTTTTATGATTATAAATTAATGTCTTTATCCCATATGGCAATTTAAAAGCAATTTTTAATAAGGTCTTAGTTTCATCTTTTTTATTTTCAATAATTTCTAGAACTGAACCCATTCCAAAATTTTCATGATAAACTAAATCCCCAACTTTATAATCCATAGTTGTAACTGTATAATTATTTTTAACATTAATTTTTTCTTCTTTACTATTATTATAATCTATTTTTTTTAAATTTGCATTACTATTGACAGAGAAATTTTCCTTATTTAAAGAAAATTTATTTTTACATTCCAATAATGAATTATCGATTTCTTTAATAAAACGACTAACTGGATTAACTTGATCAGATCCATACATTAAACGAATCATCGCATTTGAGATAAAAAGTTTTTTCTTACATCTTGTAATTGCTACATAGCAAAGTCTTCTTTCTTCCTCAATTTCTTCTTCGGTAAAACAGTTTTGATGTGGAAATAGTCCTTCTTCCATTCCAACTATAAAAACATAATCAAATTCTAATCCTTTAACAGCGTGAATAGTCATTAAACTAACACAATTATTAATTTCTTTAATCTCTGTATTATCACTTATTAAACTAATATTTAAAAGAAAATCTTCTAAAGAAATAACTCCATTTTCTTCTTCAAAAGTTTTGGCAACGGATTTAAATTCTTCTAAGTTTTCAAGTCTTATATCAGCTTCTAAAGTTTTTTCATTTTTAAGTTCTTCTTTCATTCCAGATTTATCAAGAACTAAATCAATAAAATCAACTAATGGCATTGTATCTTTTTTTTCTCTTAATTCTTCAATGATGTTTTTAAATAAAAGTTCTTTACCACTACTAATTGTATCATACAAAGAAGTTTGTAAATTATTAGCATTAAGTATTAAATTATTAACTGTTTTTAAACCTATTCCCCTTTTTGGAACATTAATAATCCGTTCTAAACTAACATCATCATTTGGATTATGAATAAGTCTTA
This sequence comes from uncultured Bacilli bacterium, assembly GCA_944350485.1. Lineage (GTDB taxonomy): Bacteria > Bacillota_I > Bacilli_A > RF39 > UBA660 > RUG591. The sequence goes on along the minus strand of CALVPE010000008.1, from coordinate 4,853 downwards.
AATAAGCTAATAAATTTTTAATTTCCAGACGGCTATAAAAATTTAACCCTCCAATTATTTTATAAGGCAAATTAGCTTTTAAAAGACCATCTTCAAAAATTCTTGATTGAGCATTAGTTCGATACAACACAACTATATCATTAAAAGATACATCTTCTTTATTTAGCTCTTTGATTTTATTAACAACATAATTTACCTCATCTACACCACTACTAGCTCGATAGTATTCTATCTTTTCCCCTATTCCTAAATTAGAATACAGATTTTTCTCTTTTCTATTTAAATTATGTTTAATAACTGAGTTAGCAGCATCAAGAATTGTTTTGTAACTGCGATAATTCTCTTCTAGATTAATAACTTTAGTTTTTTGATAATCATTTTCAAAATTTAAAATATTTTTATAATTAGCCCCTCTAAAACCATAAATAGCTTGATCAGCATCACCAACACAACAAATATTTTGATATTTTGATGCTAATAACTTTGTTAATTTATATTGAGCTTCATTAGTATCTTGATATTCATCAATTAATATATATTGATATTTTTCTTGATATTTATCTAAAATATCTTTTCTTTCTTGAAATAACTTAATTGGTAAAACTAATAAATCATCAAAATCTAAAGAATTATTTTTAATTAAATCATTTTCATATTTTTTATATATTTCTAAAACTATCTTATCGTAATCTGTTAAAGCATATTTACTATAATCATTAACATCAATTAAATCATTTTTTAATTTACTTATTTGATTTCTGATTCCTCTTGGATTATATTTATTTGGATCTAAATTCTTTTCTTTAAGTATTTTTTTTATAATTGTTAAAGTATCATCACTATCAAAAACACCAAAGTTTTTATCATAACCTAAATATTCATAATTTTCTTTAATTATTTTCAAACCAAAGGAGTGAAAAGTTGATATTTGCATACTTTTAGTCGCATAACCTATTAATTTATAAATTCTTTCTTTCATTTCCCCAGCTGCTTTATTGGTAAACGTAATTGCTAAAATATTATTAGGATCTATTCCTTCTTGAATTAAATAAGCAATTTTAGTTGTTAAAACTCTTGTTTTTCCAGATCCTGCTCCTGCTAATACTAATAAAGGTCCTTTTATATATTTAACGGCTTCAATTTGTTCTTTGTTTAAATTTTCTAATATGTCCATACTTATACCTCTTATTTAATTGTATCAAATTGGTTATTCAAAGTCTATAATGGAAGAGCATTTTCAAATTTTTTAATTTTTTCTTTTCCTATTTTTAGCAATATAATCCTTTGTAATAAAGAATAATAATAAAGTACCAGTATAAATTACAAATAAATAAAAATTAATAAATCTAGTGATAAACATCGCACTTCCTAAAATAGCTAAATTAAATAATTTTTGATAAAGTTTCATGAATACCGTCTCGCTTATACCAACTGCACCTGGAAAAGGTAAAGATGAAACTGTTGCATATAAAATGGCTTGAATACTAATAAAATGAAAAAGAGAATTTTCATTATAACCTAAAGCTAAGTAAACTAAATAAGGAATACTAAAATAAAAAAGCATTTGAATTAAAGTTATAAAAATAATTTTTAGAAACATTATTTTGTTATTTTTTAAAATGGCTATAGCATTTGAATATTCATCTAATTGATTATTAATTTTGATTTTTAAAATTGCTGTTTTTTTATAATGTAATTTATTTAACAATTTACAAAATAATTCAATAAAAAAAACAATAATCTTTTTTTGAAAAATTAATAAAAAATAAAGACAGAAAACTAAACAATTTAAAGTGATACCTAAATAAGTTAAATATTTCATATTACCTAAAACAGGAACAATTTCTCGATATGAAATAATAAAACTTAAAACAGAAAGTATAATAACTACTAACTGATAAATTAAAAGTTTAATAAGTAAAGTAATAACAGCATGACTAACATGGATTTTATCTTTACTCATTAAATAAAATGCCATCGGATCCCCACCTGATGATGAGGGGGTAATCGAAGCTGCAAAAAAAGCTCCAATAGCATATTTATAACAATTACGAAGTTTTACTTTATTTTTAAGAAAAGATAAAATAACTTTTAAATTTAAAGCCTCAAAAACATTATATAAAAACATACAAAAAATGGCTAATATTATATATAATTTATTTGAATTTGTAAAATTTTCAACTACTTCTTTTAAAGAAGTATCTTTAAATATAAAATAAAAAGCTATAATTACAAATATAATAAAAACTAAAATACTTAAAATACTTTTTTTTATAACATTATCTTCTTTCATACTAATCCTACCACTATAACCAATTAAAACAATTTTCAAGTTAATATACCTTTTTAATAATATCATATTTTTATCAAAAAACAAAATTTTAGACTAATAAAGATAATTTAATCAAAGTTTTTAATGAAAACTATTTTTGATTATTTTCATAGATTAAAGCTTCATATAATAAATCAACGAAATGATTAGAGAAAGTTAAATGATATTTAGTAATTATTTTTGCAAAAACATCATCTGTTAAATCAAGATTTAAATATTTTAAAATGGAATATTTTGGATTTTTTAAATCTTTTAAATAATCGATTGTATAATCATTTTCTAAAATTAAAAGGGGTAAGTTTCCAATAAATTCCTGAAATTTTTTAAATAATTCTTGACTACTAGTAAGATAAGTAAAATTACTTTTATCATAACTTATCATTTTTTTTAAATCTTGATTTAAGATTTGATCTTCACTTAAACGATAATCGAAGCGATCAATTAATTTTAAATTATTTAATTTTAAAGCTTGAATTTGAATAATCTCTCCTGTTTCTTTTTTAGATGTTGTAGGAATTATTTCAACAATTATATATTTTTGCAAATTTTTCATAGAACTCTCCTTTTAAAAATTTTTATCATAACTTTAAAAAATTAAAAAACCCATTGGGGTTTTAATAATAATTATCATTATTTGGTTTTCTTCCACATTAGATAGTATTCCACTCCCGATACAACTGACATGATAAGAGCGAAATAAATCAAGAAATCTGCTACTTTTAAATTGATAAGTTCAAATGGTAAGTTATAAAAAAACATTAATCCTAAACCTATCATCATAGTAGCTGTTTTTATTTTTCCAGATTTAATAGCAGCTACTACTTTACCTTTATTTCCTAAATCCATTTTAATAGAATTAACAACTTCATCGCGGAAAATATAAATAACTGGCACAATAGCTGGAATAAAACCTGAACAAGCAAAGATAACTAAAACAGAATTAACAAGCACTTTATCAGCTATAGCATCTAGCATTTTTCCTGTATCCGTGATTAAATTATTTTTTCTAGCAATTTTTCCATCTAAAAAATCTGTTGAAGCGGCAATTATATAAATAACACCAGCTATTAAATAATTTGAATTAACAATAATACCACCAATATTAAGCTTAGGAAAATTAAAACCTAAACTATAAAAAGGAAATAAACATAAAATAATAATTACAATTGTTAAAATAATTCTTGATAAGGTTAACTTATTTGGTAAGTTCATAAATAACTCCTCTTCCCATTAATTCGCGGGTAATTTTTTCTTCTCCGTGTGAAACTTTTAAGATAACGTAAACAATTAAAGATATAAACAAAAGAATTGCTACTAATAAAACAATTGGAGCAAAATCATATCTTGTATGTTTAATTATCGTATAAGGAGATGCAACTCGATTAGTTTTTTCTTCGTTTTTTTTAGCAAGTTTTATATCATCTAAAGAAATTTTAGAAGTTTTTTCAAAAATAAAATCATTAAATTCATCTAAAATTTCATCAACATTTAAACCTAAATATTTAGCATATATTTTAACATAATCCTTTAATTCAAATATATCTTTAAAAGCTTTGAAATTTCCTTCTTCAATGGCTTCTAAAAGTTGCGGATTAATTTTTAAATCTTCACTAGCCTCGTTTAAACCAACACCATTTTTACGACGCTCTCGTCTTAAATATTCACCAATTTCTTTCAATTCCATCACCTCAGGATTTGATTAATAAAAAAATAAAATACTTTATAAGCCATGTTCTGTACCATTAAGGTGGCAAACATTTATCTATCTTTCGATCCTAGGTCTTGTTCATTTCCATTTCCTAAGCTCCCCTACCAAAATTTGGGTTTCTCACTCGTGGGGTTTACTATGTTCCACTTCATTCGTTTCCGAATTATTCATCACTATAGCACTTTTATAATTACTTTAACCATATTAAAAACTTAGGTTATTTCATAGCCGTTAGTAAAATACTACTTAAAGTTATTTTTTCCTTTAACACGAACACTAATAACATCTCAGTTATTGTGAGCATGGACTTTCCTCTATATTATTCATACAGCGTTTGCCAAAGTATTTTATTTTAATTTTTCTTATCCTCTTTTTCTTCTTGTTTTCCATAGACAACTTTTTCAAGTCTTGACAATCTCTTTAAAACATCTAAATTAGAACTACCACTTATAGGAGAGCTGTCAACAGCTTTAACGATTTCAACATTCGTTTTTAAATTTCTAATTTCTTGTTTTAAATTAATAATTTGTTCCAAGTTATCTTCTTTTTCTTTTTCAAGAGTTCTAATGATTGCGTAAAAATGTTCATAATCTGCTATAACAAGATCTAAAAATTGATCAACCTCTTTTAAACGATATCCTCTTGTATCGATTTTAAAATCTTTTTCAAGTATCATATCACTAGTAAGATTAAATTCATCTTTATACATATCACTCATTCCCTTCTAACAGTATTTTAGAATAAGATATGTCTATTGTCAAGTCTAAAACTCATATTTTCTCCTTTTGAAAAGTAAAAAAAACAGGAAAATTT
>CALVPE010000007.1 GCA_944350485.1 uncultured Bacilli bacterium | reverse complement strand
GAATGATTGGAAAATAGAATTATTAAAAATAATTAATAAATTTAAGTAAAATTATTTATATTATTGATTAATAAATTATAAAGTTTTAAACATAAAGGATGATTTTTTATTAATTATTCTTTTTTTGGTGGCTTAGTATTTTGATAATATATAAAAAGAAATTTTATTTTTAATAATTTAATATTTGCTATTGATAAATATTTTATCATATAAGATTTTGATATAAAGCTTTAGAAGTTTCTTATTCTTGAAAAAGTATTTAATTGGCATTTTCAATAATGCTGATTTTTTTAATTTATGTATTATTTAATTGATACTTATTTTAGTTATTGATATTTGAAAAAGTTTTTAAAATATTTTTTTAATTTTTTTCAAAATCAAAAAATAAAGATTATATTATAAATGGAGGTTTTGATGAAGAAAATTTTATATGAAAAGCAAACAGATTTAAAAGATTGTGGAGTTGCTTGTTTAGGAGCAATTACTAAATATTATGGTGGTTATGCTACCAAAGAATATTTAAGAGAGTTAACTAATACAACTGATCAAGGAGTTTCGGCTTATTCTTTAATAGAAGCTGGTCAACAATTAGGTTTTGAAGTTAAAGCTTTAAAAGGTGATATTACTTTTGTTAAAGATCAAACACCCTTTATTGCTCATGTTATTCAAAATAAATTAGGACATTTTGTTGTTGTAATTAAGATAAATGATAATAATCTTACTATTATGGATCCAAGTAAGGGAATTATCAAATTATCAAAAGAAAAATGGCAAGAAATAACTACTAATGTTTATTTATTATATAAACCAAAAACAACTATCTTAAAGCAAGAAGAAAAAAGTTTAAAAAGTTTATTAACACCAATCTTAAAAAAATATAAAACAAGTGTTTTGATAATCTTTATTCTCTCCTTAATATATACAATTGGTAATATTTTAATATCTTATCAGTTTCAATTTTTCTTAGAACTTTTAGGTTATCAAGATAAGTTTACTCTAAAAATTATCTTTTATTTTCTATTGTTAGTTATTTTTTTAAAAGAATTATCGAACTTATGGCGAGATTATTTAATTAATTTTGTTAATCATACATTAGATAAAACTTTATTGAAAGATACTTATACACATATCACAAAACTTCCATATTTATACTTTAAAAATCGAATGAAAGGAGATATTGTTACTAGGATACAAGATGTTTTTACAATAAGAGATGCTATAAGTAAATTATTTATAACTTTAATAATTGATTTAATTTTAATAATAATTCTTTTTATTACTTTCTTAAAAATTAATTTTAAGTTAAGCATGATAACTATTTTTATTACAACTATTTATATTATTATTATTAATATTTATAATAAAGTTATAACTCCAAAAATAAAAGAGTTAAAACAAGAAGAAAGTTTAGTTAATAATCATTTAATTGAAACTTTTGATAGTATTAATACGGTTAAAAATATGCAAATAGAAGAAATGTTATGTAATAAATTAATGCTTAAATATAAAAAGTTACAAGAAATAAGTTTTAATTTATATAAAAGGTTTTATGAAGAAAGTTTTTTTAAGAATTTTCTAATTGGCATTGGTTTTCTAATAATAGCATATTTTGGAATTAAAGAAGTTCTGATAGATAAAATTAGCTTGGGTAATTTATTGGTTTTTAATAGTTTATTAAGTTATTATTTCACACCTTTGCAAAATATTTGTAATTTACAAATCATTTTAAAAGATGCTGAATTATCTTTTTTAAGAATTAAAGAATTATTTAATGTTTCTGAAGAACAACTAGAAATTGATAGAAAAAGTATTAGTACACATTTACAAGGCAATATTAAATTAAAAGATTTAAATTATTCTTATAATAGTGAAGATAGTATTTTACAATGTGATAATTTAGAAATTAAAGCTGGTAGTCATGTTTTAGTTTATGGAAGTAGTGGATCTGGAAAAAGTACTTTTATGAAATTATTAATGAAATTTATGACTAATTATAAAGGTAGTATTTATTTAGACAATTTAGAATTAAGCAATTATAATATTAACGATATAAGAAATCGTTTGACTTATATATCTCAAGATGAAGTTATATATACAGATACAGTTTATAATAATATTGTTTTAAATAATACGATATCTTATGAAAAATATTTAAATATTTTAAAAATTACTGGCGTTGATAAAATTATTGGTCGAAGTATTTTAAAAGATGAAATGGTTCTTGAAAATAATGCTTCTAATTTATCAGGTGGTGAAAGACAAAGAATTCTTTTGGCTAGGGCTTTAGTTAAAAATGGTGATCTTTATATATTTGATGAGGCTTTTAGTGCAATTGATATTAAAACTGAAAGAATCATTTTAAAAAATATCTTTAAATACTTAAAAAATAAAACTGTTATTGTCATAAGTCATCGTTTTAATAATAAAGATTTGTATCAAAAATTTGTTTTGATTGAAAAAGGTGTTGTATATGAATATTAGTTTATTAGATAAGTTTATTAAAAGAAAACAAATATATCAAATTTTATTTGGATTTTTAAGTATTACTATTTTTGTTATCATTATAATTTTTTCATTAGTTTTTAAACATCAAATTATTTATGCTTATCAAGGAAAAGAAAAGGAAGGAGTAATTGAAATTGATAATTTAAATGAATTAGATTTATTAAAAATTACTAATTGTAAATATCTTTATATTGATAATAAAAAGCTAAGATATGATTTAACTATTTTAAAAGATGATAATAAATATTTAGTTAAATTATTTATCAAAAATTTAAAAAATGATAAATCTTTAATAGAAGTTAAATTTTTAGAAAAAGAAGAAAGTTTATTAAGATTTATTATTAATTCAATGAAAGGAGATTAAAATGCAAGAGTTAAAAGTTTTAGAAACAAAAAAAATAACTGGTGGTGGTATTTCTGCTTGGGGAATATTTGCAATTGGAACAGCAATCGCTTTTTTAGTAGGGGTCATTGATGGCTTTACAAGACCACTTAAGTGTAATTAAAAATTAATTTAAAGGTTTAAAAAGGAATTTTTATTTTAGAAATGGAGGATATATGAATAATATTAATAAAAATGAATTAAAAAATGTTGTAGGAGGGGCAATTTCATTAAGTGGTGCGCTTATAAGTGCTTTAAAAGGTTATTTTGGAACAGTTTTATCAATTGGTCAATCTTTAGGAAGTGCTATTCGAAGAATTGCAAATGGTAATTTATGCAACTATTAAAGAAAAATAAAGTAGTTTGGAATTATTTGATTCCAATTATTGGTATTCCAATTATTTGTATTTGTTTAAAATGGTTTTTGCTTTTCGTTTTAAATTGTGGCATTTACTATGGCAATTTTTTAAGAGGATTATTTGAATTTGTTTGTCATATTTAATCGTTTTTAAATTAAAAAGTGTGTTAGAGTGTCAAAAAAGTTCCTTAAAACATATAATATTTCGAAAAAAGTATCAAATTATGTTGAATTTTTAAAGAAACTCTGATATAATCATAATGATTTCAAAAGCGAAGGGAGGGAGTATAGAATGACACATGTTGCAGTTAAAAATGGTAATCTAGACGGGGCTTTAAGAAAGTTTAAACAAAAAGTTGCAAGAGATGGAATCCCTTCTGAATTCAAAAAAAGAGAAGCATATGATAAACCAGGAGTAAAAAGACGCGAAGCTAAAAAAGCTGGTATTAAAAATGCTCGTAAACGTGAAAAAAATAATCGAGACTAGACTTAGGTTTAGTCTTTTTATTAATATTAATATTAATAAAATACTCTTTACTAGTTCATTTTTTTCGTGAGATAATATTAAATATAAATAGGTCTTGATATGAAAAAATTATTATAATTATAGGGAGTTACTTTATTCATGGAAAGTAAAAATATAAAAATAGACAATATTGATAAAAAAATGTGATCTTTAAAATTTTTTTGATAATATTCATATTGTTAGGATTATTATGTACGTTTTTTAGATATTATCAAAACAAACAAGAAAATAATCAAGAAAATACTTTTTTAAAATCTTTAAGTAGTCACACAACTGACACTTGTAAAGTTAGTAACGTTGAAGATAAAATTACATATATCTCAGGAACAAATGATTGTATAAATTTTAATTATGTTTGGTACAGTGGAAAATTATGGCGAATAACTGCTATTAATTCTGATGGAACTTTAAAAATGATTACAAATGATAATATAACAACAATTGCTTTTGATGATAGCTATAAAGATAGTTACTTTTATAAAAATGCTGATGATAAATTATTAATTTATCAGTGGTTAAATATAGTTATGAATATTATAAAAGTTATCAAAATATTGATTCCAAAAATACTAATTCTGAAGGATATTTAGTTATAGGTTGTGATTGGTGGTTGTTAAATCCAAACTCCTCATTATCTTTTCAATCAGTTAATCGTAACGGAGTTTTAATGGTTATTTCTAATGCTGGAGTAAGACCTACTATCAATTTAAAATCTTCTGTTTCCTTAGTTGGTGGAACAGGTACCAAGGAAGATCCATATTTAATAAAAGGAGATTTGGAAAAACCTTCAGTTACAGCACTATTAAATACAAGAATTAGTGGTGAATATGTAACATTTAATAATGAATTGTATCGAATTGTTGGCATTGAAAATGGCATAACTAAATTAAATAAAAATGATTATTTAAGAGATATAGATGATAAAATATTACATAAAAAGTTTTCTGATAAGATAACTTATGGAACTGGAAATAGTAATGATTACTGGGATTATTATTTAAATAATACTTGGTATAATTCTTTAGATACAACATCAAAAAATATGCTTGTTGAAGGAACTTATTATTTGGGGACTGTTTCTAGTGATGATAAGAATTATAAGTTGGCAGTTTGCAAAAATGGTCAAAATACAACAACTTATAAGTGTGAAAAAACTGATAATAGTTGGAAAGGTTATGTAGGATTACCAAGATATGGAGAAATGTTTGCTAGTCAACAGGATACTATTGGTGAATATATGTGGTTGATGACTCCTTATTCTGATTCAACTGTATGGAGTATTTGTTATGATAATATGTATGCTTTTGGTTATGATCATGATTATTATAATTTTGCAGCTCGTCCATCAATTAATTTGAAATCTACTATAAAAATAACTGGTGGAAATGGTACTTCAAGTTTTCCATTTACTTTGAGTGAATAAAACTTTTTTAGAATTAGAAATTTAAAGTAAAACTGATAAAATAGTAATTAAAAAAATTTATAATAAAAATTCATTAAAATTTGGATATTCATAACTGATTTACTATGTTTAAATTGATAAATGACTTTTTTAAAGAAACAAGGGCTATTAATAGTAACAAAAAAATAGAAGTTAAATAAAAAGCTGCAAATTTTTAGACTAAATTTTATTTTTTACTTAACACTTGAATTATAAGACTTATTTTCGAAAAAATGATATAAAAACGGAAATAAGTTTTTAGTTTTTTATAAAAAGGAGAAATTCTAAATTAAAATTAAAGATTAAATAAAAAAGGGTTAAAAATTCATAGACTTTAAGTTAGTAATTTGGTACAATTAATTTGGATGGTGATAGATTATGTATGAAAAATTAAAACAAGATATAGTATCAAGTATGAAAGAAAAAGATACTTTAAAATTACAAACTTTAAGAGGTGTAAAAGGAGAAGTCGACCTTGAACATATTAATAAAAAAATTGAAATAACCGATGATCTTCTAATTGATGTTATAAGTCATCAAATTAAAACAAGAAAAGAATCAATTTCAGAATTTGAAAAAGGAAATCGTTTGGATTTAATTGAAAAAACTAATCAAGAAATTGAAATTTTAAAAACTTATTTACCTTGTCAATTAACAAGTGAAGAACTTATTAAAATAATAGATCAAGTCTTTCTGAAAGTAAATCCTACTTCTAGTAAAGATATGGGACTTATTATGAAAGAGTTAACACCACTTGTTAAAGGTAAATGTGATATGAAAGAAGTTAGTCTTATTATTAAAGATAAGCTTAGTAGTTTATAATGGAAGATTTATATCGTTTTGAAAGAGAATTATTAAATCAAAATATAACCTTAATTGGAGGAATTGATGAAGTAGGGCGTGGTCCTTTAATTGGACCAGTAGTTGCTGCATGTGTTATTTTACCTCCTAATTATGAGTTAGATGGTTTAACAGATTCTAAAAAGTTAAGCGAAAAAAAGCGTAATCATTTTTATGATATTTTACAAAAAGAGGCATTGAGTATTGGAATAGGTATTATTAAAGAAGATATTATTGATGAGGTTAATATTTATGAGGCTACTAAACTAGCTATGAAAGAAGCTTTAAAAAACTCTTCTCTTAAACCAGAACATGTGTTAATAGATGCTATGAAATTGGATTTAGATATTCCAAGTACTTCAATTATCAAAGGTGATAGTAAAAGTTTAAGTATTGCAGCTGCTAGTGTTATTGCTAAAGTAGAAAGAGATAAAATGATGTATGAATTAGATCAAAAGTATCCAATGTATGATTTAAAACATAATAAAGGTTATCCTACTAAAAAACATCTTGAAGCTATTAATGAATATGGAATAATTAAAGAACATCGAAAAACTTTTGGACCAGTTAATAAATATTTAGAAAGGAATAAAAAATGAAAAAAAAATTAGAAAAATTATTAGCAAATTCCTATGCCAAATACTCAAATTTTCAAGTTAGTTGTATTTTAGTTACTAAAGATAACCAAGAATTTTGCGGAGTAAATGTTGAAAATGCTTCCTATGGAGCAACTATTTGCGCTGAAAGATCAGCTCTTGTTAGTGCTATTAGTAATGGTTATAAAAAAGGTGATTTTAAAGAAATTCACATTATGAATTCATCTTCAAAAATTGCTATGCCATGTTTTATTTGTAGACAAGTTTTAATTGAATTTTTAGATCCAAATACTAAAGTATATCTTTACACTAATGATAAAGAAGAAGTTTTAACTTTAGAAGAATTAACTCCGCATCAATTTAACGAGGATAACTTATGAAATCAGGATTTGTAAGTATTGTTGGTCGTCCTAATGTTGGAAAATCAACCCTTCTAAATACAATTTTAAAAAAACATGTAGCAATTACCTCAGATAAATCAGGAACAACTAGAAACATTATCCAAGGTGTTTATAATGATGAAAATTCTCAAATTGTTTTTGTGGATACTCCTGGAATTCATAAACCTAAAAATAAATTAGGAACGGTTTTAAATAAAAAAGCCTATGCGATGACTGATAATGTTGATGTGGTTTTATTTCTAGTTGATATTAAAGAAGGGTTTGGTCGAGGAGATAACTTTATTTTAGAAAAACTAAAACAAGAAAAACAAAATGTTATTTTAGTTTTAACAAAAATAGATAAAATCAAGGATAAAGAAATTTTATTGAAAGAAATTGATAAATTAAAAGATTTATATGATTTTAAAGAAATTATTCCTATTTCTTCTGTTAGAAAAATTAATGTGTCCGAACTTATTAATACTTTAAAAAAATATTTAACTGATGATATGAAGTATTTTGAAGATACTTATCTAACTAATCAACCAACTTCGATGATTATAACAGAATTAGTAAGAGAAAAAATACTTCGAGAAACAAATGATGAAGTACCGCATTCTGTTACTTGTTATTTAGAAGAATATTATGAAAGTGAAAAATTAATTGAACTTGGTGTTTTAATTATAGTTGATCGAGATAATCTAAAAAAAATTATCATTGGTAAAAATGGTGATATGTTAAAAAAAATTGGAACATCAGCTAGAGTTGATTTAGAAGAATATTTTAATAAAAAAGTTTTTCTTTCTTTATATGTTAAAACTATTAAAAATTGGCGAGATCGGGAAAAGTATTTACAAGAACTTGGTTTAAAAGATGATTTAGAATTTGAATAAAAATTAAAAAAAATATCATGATATAATTGGTGATTAAAATGAAAGACTTGTTATGGAATTTATTTACTAAAACAGGGGAGGTTAAATATTATCTTTTATATCAAAAATTAAGAGGTCAAGATGAAAAAAATAAGTATAGAAGGAATAGTTTTAAATGAAACTAATTACGGGGAAACTAGTAAAATTTTAAATATTTTAACAAAAGAATATGGTTATATTTCCGTAATCTCTAAAGGATGTCGAACTTTAAAAAATAAAAATCGAGGTGTTAGTTTACTTCTTTCTTATGCAACTTATACTCTTAATTATAAAGAAAATGGTATTTCAAACTTAATAGAAGGAAACACTATTGAACCTTTGAAAAATATTTTAACTGACTTTGAAAAAATGAACTATGCAACTTATTTAATTAATCTTTGCAAAAAAATATTAAAAGATAACAACGATAAAACTTTATATTCTTTATTAAAAAATGCTCTTTTAAAAATAAATGCTAATATTGATCCAAGTATTATAACAAATATTATGGAAATAAAAGTTCTTGATTATTTAGGAGTAAAGCCAAATTTTACAAACTGTCTTAAGTGTGGGACTAACGATATTTTAACTTTTGATATTTCAATAGGAGGAATGGTTTGTAAAAATTGTTATCAAGATACTTATATTTTTCAAGAAAAAACTTTAAAATTATTAAAATTATTTCAAGAAGTTGATATTTCTAAAATTGATAAAATAACTGTTAGTTTACCTATTAAAAAAGAAATAAATGATTTTATAAAAGAATATTATGATACTTATACTGGAATTTATCTTAAAAATAAGGATAAAATTCAAGATATTTTAAAAATTTAAAATGATTATCTTTAAAAAAAGAAAAAATCATTTTTTTACTAAGATTAGTTTTAAAAATATATGTGTCAAAAAATGTCTTTTTTTACATGCCTATCTTTAAAGATGAATTTAAATAATATATAATTAAAAATGGAGGATATTTATGTATAGAAAATACCAAAGAATATTTTTAATTGTTTTAGATAGTGTTGGAATTGGAAATGCACGTGATGAAGATAAGTTTCATGATTATGGGGTTAATACGCTTCTTCATACTTTGAAAAGTACAAAAGGCAGCTTACCTAACTTAGAAAAAATGGGATTATTAGATTTAATATATAAAGATAAAATAGGTTCAAGAGATAGTTATTATATGCGAGCTAATTGTTTAAGTAATGGAAAAGATACTTTAACAGGTCATTTAGAAATGATGGGAGTTATTACAAAAAAACCTCTAAAAACTTTCACGGAAACAGGTTTTCCCAAAGAATTAATTGATGAATTAGAAAGAAAAACTGGTCGTAAAGTTCTTGGCAATAAAAGTGCAAGTGGTACAGCTATTATTGAAGAATTTGGAAAAGAACATATGAAAACAGGAAATATTATTGTTTATACAAGTGCTGATTCTGTTTTACAAATAGCGGCTCATGAAGAAATTATTCCCCTAAATGAATTATATAAAATATGTCAAATTGCTAGGGAAATAACCTTAAAAGATGAGTGGAAAGTTGGAAGAATAATTGCCAGACCTTTTATTGGTAAACTAGGAAACTTTATAAGAACAGCTAATCGCCATGACTATGCTCTTGATCCTCCTCAAAAAACAATTCTTGATACTTTAAAAGAAAATAATTTATCAGTTATATCAATTGGTAAAATAAGTGATATTTTTAATAACTGTGGTATCACATCAGCTATTAAAACAACTGATAATCTTGATGGATTAAAAAAAATTGAAGCTGCAATCAAAGAAGAATTTACTGGTCTTTGCTTTGCTAATTTAAATGATTTTGATTCAAAATATGGTCATCGTCGTGATCCATTTGGTTATATGCAAGCTTTAAAAGAAGTAGATGACCATATTAATACCATCAAAAATAATTTAACTTTAAATGACTTATTAATAATTACAGCCGATCACGGAAATGATCCTACTTATACAGGAACTGATCATACAAGAGAAATGACCCCACTTTTAGTTTATAATAAAAACTTTCAAGAACCACATAGATTAAATGATTTAGAAACTTTTGCATCTATAGGAGCAACTATTGCTGATAACTTTAATTTAAATTATCAAATAGGTACTAGTTTTTTGGAGCAATTAAAATGAATTTTTTAGGTAGTTGGAACGAAGAAAGATATCAAGAACTACTAAATTATTTGAAGGAAAAACAAGACTTAAAATATAAAGAATTTTATTCTAAAATAATTTGTTCCGATAATTTAATTGGTGTCAGAACCGAAGAACTAAAAAAAATAGCAAAAGAAATAGCTAAAGGTGATTATCAAAGTTTTTTACAATTTAATAAATCAACTTTAAATGAACTAATTATGATTGAAGGTTTTGTATACGGTTATTTAAAAATACCAATTTCTGAACTAATTAATTATTTAGATATATATTTACCAAGAATTTATACTTGGGGACAAGTTGATGGTTTGGTTTTAAATATGAAAGAATTTCAAAAAAAAGAAAATCAAAAAATTGGTTTTAAATATGCTAAAAAGCTTATTCATTCTAAAAATAATTGGTCAAAAAGAACTGGAATTATAATTCTTTTAAGTTATTATTTACATGATATTTATATTGATAAAACATTAGAATTAATTTCTAAGTTAAAAACAAATGATTACTATGTAAAAATGGCTATTGCTTGGCTAATGTCGGTTTCTTATATAAAATATAAAGAAAAAACTTTAATTTATTTAGTAAATATTCAAGATAACTTTATTTATAATAAAACTTTAAGTAAAATTGTTGATTCTAAACAAGTATCAAAGCAAGAAAAAGATTTTATTAAATCATTAAGAAGAAAAGAAGAAAAAATTAGTAAAAAGAAATATAAATGTTTATAAAAACTTCAAAAGATGTTCTATTAAATAGATCATTTTTTAATTTAGATTATTTTATATTTAATAATTTAATTAAGATTATAATAAAAAACTTAAAAGGTAATTTTGAAAAAATATTTTTAAAACTTAGAAAAAAATGATACTTTTATAAAAATATTTCTAAAACTTTACCTCAAATTAAAAATATTAAAGGATAAAAGGTTAGTTAAGATATAAAAAAAGAAAATTAATAAAAATTAATCTTCTTTAGCAATAGCTTCAGTTGGGCAACTTTCATAGGCTTCAATAACCTTATCTTTTATATCATCACTAATGTTTGAAGTAGTAATATGACTTATTCCATCTTGAAGTTCAAACACTTCTGGACATATAGCTTCACAAGCACCACAACCAATGCAATTATCTTCTATTACTTTAACTTTCATTTTCTAACCTCCAAGCTAATTATATAAATTTCTTTTCAATTTAGCAAGTAGTCTTCAAAAATTTTGACATATTTAACTAAAAAACTATCAATTCTTAACTTTTTATGATACTATATCTGTATGATGGTAGGTGATGACTTATGAGAATGGACCGATATGATAATTTAAAAGAAAATGAAAATTTAAAAACCAGAACTGATAAAAATCAAGAATTATATACGGATGTTTATATGAATAATGTTTATCTTGATATTGATAATTTAAAAAATGTTGTCAAAAATCAAAATGAAGAAGATAAAGAAAATGAAAATTTAAAAATAGTTAGAGAGAATAAAGTTAATAACTATATATATGAAGATAAAATTTATAATATTAACACTTTAATTGAAGAAGCAATTCAAAATAAGAAAGAAGATAATGTTAAACGTAGTCTTGATACTAAGGTTGATGATTTAGAAATTGATAATTTAATTGAGACAATTCAAGAAAATAAAGAAAAAGAAAATAATCAGGAATTGTTAGCTGATTTAGTAACAGGTGATGATAGTACAGTAGTAATTCCTCCATTAAAAGAGCCAATTTCAGATAAAGATACTGAAGAACATCAAGAGAAACAAGAAGAAAAAGAAGTATCAAAAGAAGAGTCAAAAATTAATCCTAATAATATAAAACAACAAAATTTATTAGATGATAGTTTTATTGAAAATAAAGAAAAGAAACATCCTATTTTAATTATTTTAAGTATTATCATCATTCTAATTTTTATTTTAGGATTTTTGTTTTATAAAAAAATTATTAGATTTTAAAATTAATTTGGATATTTTTATTATTAATATTGAAAAATTTTATTTTAATATGAAAGTTTTATCTTGAATATCTCCAAAATTGGGATATTAAAATAAGTTGACATAGACTTTAATTATGTTAGAAATAATAAGAAGACATAAATAAAAAATTGTCTTTTTAAAAGAGATGAGTATTACTAAAAATAATACTTTTTTCTTTTGATTAGATTTAAATTTAACTAAGATTTAAAAGTTATAATTTTATATTATGCGTTTATAATTGCTTGTAAATTAGCGCTTTCATATAATATTTTGAAAGGAGGAATTATGGATTATAATTTTTTAGAAAAAGATAAAGATAGATGTAGACATCAATGTATATTTACGATTGGTGTTCCTGGTCCAACCGGACCAACAGGTCCAACTGGGCCATCCGGAGGTCCAACTGGGCCACAAGGGTTAACCGGAGCAACAGGTCCAACTGGGCCACAAGGGTTAACCGGAGCAACAGGACCAACAGGACCACAGGGATTAACCGGAGCAACAGGACCAACAGGACCACAAGGGTTAACCGGAGCAACAGGACCAACAGGACCACAAGGGTTAATAGGAGCAACAGGACCAACAGGGCCACAAGGGTTAACCGGAGCAACAGGTCCAAC
>CALVPE010000006.1 GCA_944350485.1 uncultured Bacilli bacterium | reverse complement strand
AGATATAGAGAAGATATACTTGATAAAATGGGAAGTGCTGAGTTAGGTGCTAATATATTTAGAATAACACAAACAGAGGCTTTATTAGAAAAACAAGAAGAACCTAATGAACAAGTAGCTACTAATACTCATTTTAAAGTTGGTAAAGCAGTTAGGGATACTATAAAAAAACTTGGTGGAACAATGCCGGAAAATTTACCTACTCCGGAAAAATCTATAAAAGAAATAGAAAAAGATGAATTAAAGAAAATCACTAATTAGTTTAAAATGTTGGAAATTAAAATAATTCATTTATATGGTATAATATTAATAGGAGGTAAAATATGGTAGTTTTAGAACAATATAGAGATTTATGGTTAAAAGAAAAAATGAATGATGTTATAGGATTTTATCCAAGGGAATTTTATTGTTTTGATAATTTTAGCTCATTTAAAGTAAAATATGATGGCTATTTATATTCATCAGTAGAAGAAGCGTATCAGGCTTTAGGTTTTAAAGAATCGGCACCTGATATTTATCAAGAAATTATTGGTTGTTATTCTGCACATGAGGCACAAAAAATTGCTTATGCTAATAAAGATAAAAGAAGAAAAGATTGGGATGAAATAAAAGTTGGCATAATGGAAGACCTATTAAGATGTAAGATAGAACAAAATCCATATGTGAAAAAGAAATTATTAGAAACAAAAGATTATACTATTGTGGAAGATTCTCCAAAAGATAGTTTTTGGGGTTGGGGAGAAGATAGAAATGGTAATAATCAATTGGGAAAATTATGGATGAAATTAAGGGATGAAATAAAAAAATAATTTGTAATATAATTATTTTAAATTAGTAAATATGATATGTTAAAAATAAATAATAATAAACATAATGTTTTGTTTTTTAAATAAAAATAAAACTAATATAAAAACAGAAGTTAAACTAATTAAATTAGATTATCAAGAAACTTTAGTAATAGAATAACTACACTTTGACCATCGCGAGGTGGCGAAGGTGCTGAAGTAATTTACGCATTACGTAATGATGATACTTTATCAAACTTAGTTTTACAAGAATTAGCTAATGAAGGACAAATAATAAGAAAAGCCTATCAAAGAAGATTACCAAGTGATACTTCAAAAGACTATTATTTTATGCAAAGAAATACTGGAATAACTGAACCAATTACTGTCGAATATGGTTTTCTAGATACAGAAGCTGATGCTGAAAAATTAAAAAACAATTATATAGACTATGCCGAAGCTGTAGTTAGAGCAGTTTTACAGTATATTGGTTATACTGATACAACTAAAAATACATATACAGTTCAAAAGGGTGATAGTTTATGGAGCATAGCTAAAAAGTATAATACAACCGTTGAAGAATTAAAAGCAGCGAATAACCTAAGTAGTAATTTATTAAGTGTCGGCCAAATATTAAAAATACCAACAGCCCAAGAAGTTCCAGAAAATTATACTATATACACAGTTCAAAAAGGAGATACATTATATAAAATAGCTAATGAATATAATTTAACAGTAGATGATTTAATAGAATATAATAATTTATCATCGACTAATTTAAGTATTGGTCAAAAAATATTAATTCCAAATGAAATAATAAATGAATCTGAATATGATACATACATTGTTAAAGCTGGGGATTCACTTTATAGAATTGCAATAAATTATAACACTACTGTGGATAACTTAATGGACATTAATAATTTAAGTAGTAATTTATTAAGCATTGGTCAAAAATTGTTAGTTCCAAAGACGACAAATCAAACACCAGATAATTTTAATTATGTAGTAAAATTAGGTGACACATTATACAGTATAGCTAATAAGTATAATACAACTGTTGATGAAATAAAAAAATTAAATAATCTTACCAGCAATCTTTTAAATGTCGGGCAAACATTAAAAATACCAAGTTCAAGTGAAGTTACTTATGTTGTCAAAAGTGGCGATAATTTATATAGTATTGCTAATAAATACAATACAACCGTTGATGAGATAAAAAGAAAAAACAATCTTACTAGTAATTTATTAAGCATCGGTCAAGTTTTAGTAATATAAAACCTAGCAAATTGCTAGGTTTTAGGCTGTTGACAAAGTCGAAAGAAATTTGTTAACAGCCTTTTAGTTTTGAAAGAAATGTATTATAATTAGTTTGGAGGGTTGCTTATATTATCCAAAAAAGCCTACTAGCTTGACATAAGTCCAATAAATGTATAATATATTATAAGAAAGGATAGCCATGGAAAAGATAAAAAAATTAAATGTAGATTTTCAAAGTAATTTAGATTATGTATTAACTAATTTAGAAAATGATATATTTCAAGCCAATAGTTTAGATGATAAATTGTATTTGGAAATGTCTAAAAGAGAAATAATAGAATCTTTAAATTACGTTTATCAAAACATAAAAAATTGGAAAGACAGTTATAATGAAAAAAAATATGAAACGATTATAAATAAATATAATGAAATAGAGTCTATTATTTCACAGCTAGAAATGTCTTTAGCTGATTATGAAGAATTGTTTCATATGGATGGTATATCTTATTCTATATTTCAAATTGGTCAAATTTTGTTGAATATAATGAAAAAGAGTGAAAAAAATGTCAGATGATAAACCAATAATAAAAGCAACGACCCCACATAGTAATAAATATGATACAAAAATAGACGTGTATACTTCAGATCCAAGAGGTCCACATGAATCAATTCATATAGCTGTTGATAGTGAATCAAAATCAGCACATATCATTGATACGACAAATGGAGATACTGAGCATACTGATGTTAAATGTTATTTAACATCAGCTTGTATTAAACATTTTCAGGATCATTTTGATGATAATTGTTATGAATTAAATATATTAAGATGGTTTAGGGACAATTTTGTAACAAAAGAAGACATTAAGCATTATTATGAAATTGCTCCTATAATTGTGGAAACTATTAATAACGAAAAGCAAAAAGACTTAATTTATGATTATATTTATGACAATATTGTAGATTATTGTGTGGAACAAATTGAAAATGGTAATTATATAGCTGCTTATAATAGATATAAAAGTAGTATTTTAACTTTAGAAGAACATTTTGCAAAACCTGTGTTAGAACAAAGACTTATAAAAGTTTTAAAATTAAGTATATAAATAATATGTTGAAAATTAATACTGAAGAATATAAAATATTATTATACGAAAGAAGATTTATCTAAACAATAAGATATTCAATTTTAATAATAATTGATATTGAATTAAATGCTGTTAAATGATATAGTAGTTTTTATATAGTTTTCTTTAATAACAATGATTTTAAAAATATAGAAAATAAAAAATATAATGAGTTAACAACCAAATTAGATACAAAAATAACTATATAGATTGTAGTTGAAGTGATTTTACAGTATATTATTGATACAACGGAAAAAACATATACAGTTCAAAATGTGGTAGTTTATTGAACATAGCTAAAAGGTATAGTACAACAGTTGAAGAATTAAAAGCAACAAATAACCTTTAAGCATCGGTCAAATTTTAGTAATATAAAACCTAGCAAATTGCTAGGTTTTTTAATGAATTTGAGTACATACACCGGGATCAGGATTATAAAAACAATGACTTTTATAACGTCCAGCTAAATCTTGGTCATACCATGTCGCATCGCAATATTCACCACTAGGTGGGGCATAAAACCAAAGGGCATTGGTTGCAGGGAAATAATATTCTCCTCTTAAAATACGATCAGCTAAATTCAATTCGGCAGTTGTAGGATTGCCAAAGAAAAGCGGACTATCTACACCTGCAAACTGATTAGCTTGGTATAATGCATCAGTAATTGTGTCAATATTTTTAAAAGTTAAACAGTCAGCCAAAACTCTATTTACTAAAACATTCCCTACCATTAACATTCCTAAATTACCCTCTCCTACAGCTTCCGCTCGCATAATTCTTGCTAGTAATTCCCTTTCTTTAGAGTTATATTTTATAATCATAAGTTTCACCTATGTTATTATATGTTATACCTGATAAACATTGAATAATTTTATTAAATATATTGTAATAGAAAAGATTATATGATATAATTTATTTACATTGCTTTAGGGGTGTAATTCAATGGTAGAATGACGGTCTCCAAAACCGTTCATGTGGGTTCAACTCCTGCCACCCCTGCCATATGTTAATAAACTCCAACGAAAGCTTTGAGTTTTATAAAATAATTACAATAGTAAAAGGAATTGATGAAAAATGGATAAAATTAATAGTACAAATGAAAGTATGTACCGTGTTGCAGCCACTGTATTTACTGATGTACATCATGGAAGAGCAATATCAGAAGAAGAATTTAAACAAGATAAGAAACTTTTAGAAATACTTAAACAAGAAATAGAACAAGCAAAAAAAATTGTAGCAACTGATCCTAATTTTAACAGTTTATCTTATCAAGAAAAGATAGACTATGTTTATGAACTAATCAATAGATTAAGAAGTAAAAATCATGGGGACGAGGAAATTATAGTAGCAAGTTCTAATGAAAGTAGCGATAACTATGCTGATTTAGATGATCTTCTTAAACAAATACCACAAGACCCCTATAAACCTATTTCTAATGAAGAACATGGTCATAGAACAAAATAAATTTAAAAAAGGTTGTACAAAATTAGGAAACTCGTTCAGTTTCCGTGCCATATGTAAATAAAGTCCAAATGTAAATTTGGATTTCTTACTTATATAGATTTATTTAGAAAGATGTGAAGTAGATGTCAGAAATATTAGGATATGATTGTGACGGTCGGGAGTTATATGAGTTTGATATAATAAGAACGATTTGGTATTCTGATATAGATTTTGAAAAAGAAACTAACACTGATCCTAGGCATTATTGCATAGTTAAAACATCAGCTGGTACACCTTATTTAATTAGTGTTTACGATCATTGGAACAAAAAGGCAATAAATCGATTTGAAGGTAGAAATTTAAATTCTGATGTTCCAATTAAAATCAAACCAATAGCAGAATCCATCAATTATGAAGTGGCAGTCGATTGTTATGCTAACCGTCTTTCTATCAAAACAAACTCAGAAAAAGTTGAATTAGTTAAAAAATTAGTTAAAAAATTAGCAAAATAAAATTTGGAAACTCGTTCAGTTTCCGTGCCAAGAGAAAATATGATTGCTTTTTAGCAATTTTAATATATAAGTCTAGTATTAATTACTAGTTTTTTTTTACGTAATTAAATATATTTAAAATAATTAAAGATAATATAAAAATATTCTTTTCCAATATTATTAATTTTTATCAAAAAAGAATATTATATTTTAAAAATTGAAATCTTACTTTAAAAGTTCTAGTAAACTTCTAAATAAATTAGTAAAAAATTCTTTAACAATATTAAAAATTAAAGTTAATAAATCTTCTTGAAGTAAATTATCATGATTTTCATCTTCTAAAGAATCTAAGTTCTTAAAAACTTCTTCATCACTCCAAATGTTAATTTTTTTAATTTGAGCCTTTTTTTCAATTTCTTGTAACTTTGGTGTATATTCATAATCAGCATATAAATAAGCAACTTTTGCTAACCCTGCTTCTAATAAAGTTTCTTGAACTAATTTTTGATCAGCATAAACCCAAACTAAAATTCTTCCATATTTATCTTCTTTTTCACTAGCTTTATCATATTCAACTTTTATTTCTTTAGCATTTGTTAAAAGATTACAAGTAAACTCACTAGCCTCTTTTCCATAAGTTTCAACTTTTTTGGTAGGATGAACACTTTCTGGAGTATCAATAGCTAAAAACCTAGCTGTTTTAATACTACCATCCGACATTTTAAATTTAGCAGTATCACCATCAACACATTTAGATAAACTAACTACTTCGCTTTCATTTATTTTATTTACATAACAACTAGGTGCTTCCAATTCCTCGCTATCTTTAATAACATATTTATCTTGAACTTTTTTAACAACATGCCAATGATCACTGTGACTTCCGTAATAAACACCATCGCATAAAATAACACTAGATTGTTTAATGGAACCACTTGAAGCATAAACATTTAAACTAATCAAAAAAATTAAAAAAACAACCATTAAATATTTTCTTTTCATATAATCCTACTTTCTAATTAATTATAACAAAATTTTTAAATTAAAAACATATTTAGCATTATTTTTCTAAAAATAAATAAAATTTTAATAGATATGGAGGTCTTATGAACTTAAAAAAATATTTAAAAGCTTTATTATATTTCTTTAGTCCTTTTATTATTTTATTATTTATTATTCATACATTTTATTATTTTGATATTTTTAGTAATAATATTATGAAATATTTAAAAATTGTTATTTTAATTATATCTTCTTTAGCAAGTGGATTTTATATTGGTTTAAAAAGTGAGAAAAAAGGTTATTTAAATGGTTTAATTTTAAGTAGTATTATTATTGTTTGTTTACTTATTTCATCTTTATTTTTAACAAAGTTTAAGTTAGCAACTTTAATTTATTACTTAATTATCACGACTGTTATTACTTTAGGAAGTATGCTTGGTATAAATAGAAAAAAATAGTAAAATTTTCATTAAAAATTCATAAAAGTCTTGTATAATATTAACTGGTGATTGAAGTGAAAGTTTTAATTGTTGATGATGAGAAGTTACTAAGAGATGTTGTTAAAGAATATTGTTTAAATGAGTCTTATCAAGTCTTAGAAGCTAGTGATGGACTTCAAGCTTTAGAGGTTTTAGCTAAGGAAGATGTTGATATTATTGTTTTAGACATTATGATGCCTAAGATGGATGGGTATACTTTTTTTAAAAAAATGAAAGAAAGTTACAATATTCCAACCATTGTTTTAAGTGCTAGATCGGAAGAGTATGATAAATTATTGGGATTTGAGCTAGGAATTGATGATTATTTAACAAAGCCTTATTCACCAAGAGAATTAATTGCTAGAATTAAGGCTATTTATAATCGTAGTCTTCATTTAGACAAAGAAGAGATTTTTACTTATAAAGGAATAAAAATTGATTTAAAAGGTCGGGTTTTATATATTAATAATGAAGAAATTTGTTTAACACCTAAGGAATATGATTTGCTTTTATATTTTGTTAAAAATCCTAATACAGCTATTACAAGGGATCAATTATTAAATAAAGTTTGGGGATATGATTATTATGGTGATGACAGGACTGTTGATAGTCATATTAAAAATTTACGTTCTAATTTAGGAGAATATCGCGATATTATTGTAACTGTTCGAGGAATCGGATATAAATTTATTTATGAAAAATAAAACTTTATTATTTAAAATATTTCTATATTTAAGTATCTTCTCCTGCCTTATTTTACTTTTTATTTGGTTTTTTCAAATTATTCTTTTAAATAAATATTATAGTTATTATAAAACTAATGAAATAAATGAATATATTAGTAAAATAAAAAAAGAAACTGATAATGAAAAATTATATAAAACTTTAGAAGAAATCTCTTATAACACAGATTTTTGTGTTGAAATCATTCAAAATAAGCAAACTATTTATTCAAGTGTACAAGACAATAAAGGTTGTATTGATACTAATAATAATAATAAAGTTTTAGAAAGTAAAATCAATTTTATAAATAGTAATGACGATTATTATAAATCAAAAATTATTAATCCTAAATTTAATAATTTAACTTTATTATATGGAGTCAAGTTAGAAAATAATCAATATGTTTTTTTAAATACTTCCTTAGAACCTATTAATTCAACTATTGATATTTTAAGAGAACAATTAATAATTGTTAGTTTTATTGTTATTGTTTTAGCAATTGTAATTGCCTATTTTATTTCTAAGTCTTTAAGTAAACCAATTAGCAAATTAACTAGTTCAGCTAAATCTTTATCAGATGGAAATTATAATATTGATTTTAATGTTGAAAGTGATATTTATGAAATTAATGAACTTGGTTTAACCTTAAATTATGCTAAAAATGTTTTGAAAAAAACGGATGAGTTTCGAAAAGATTTATTAAGTAATGTTTCGCATGATTTAAAAACTCCTTTAACAATGATTAAAGCCTATGCTGAAATGGAAAGAGATTTTACTAGTTCTAAAGAAAAACATGAAAATAATATGAATATAATTATTGAAGAGGTTGATAGATTAACTATTTTAGTCAATGATATTTTAAATTTATCAAAGTTAGAAAGTAATATTGAAAATTTAAACTTAGAAGAATTTGATTTAACAAAATTAATTCAAACAATTTTAAATCGTTTTAAAATATTTTCTTATATCAAAAATTATGAATTTATCTTTGAATATCAAGAACCTTTAATAATCAAAGCTGATAAACAAAAGATGGAACAAGTTATTTATAATTTAGTTGGAAATGCTATTAATTATACTGGAGATGATCATAAAGTTATTATTAAAATGCTAAAAGAAAAGAAAAAAATACGGATTGAAATAACTGATACTGGAAAAGGTATAAAAAAAGAAGAACTTGATAAAGTATGGGATAAGTATTATAAAGTCAATAAAAAATACAAAAGAAATACTATTGGAACAGGAATTGGATTATCAATTGTTAAAAATATTTTCATTTTGCATGGTTTTAAATATGGTATTAAATCAACCATTGATAAAGGTTCAACTTTTTGGTTTGAAATACCTTATGAACAAAAAATTAAAAATTAATTTAAAAAAAGCAGAAAAATAAATTATAATTATTAGCTTATAATATTAGAAACTTCTTCTCTTCTAATTATTATATATATTTATATAAAATTTAAAAAGCTAATAAATAATTTATTTTTAATTTTCAAAAATTCTTACAAAGAAAAATACTATAGAAAAATTTTCTATAGTATTATTAATTTTGAATTTATGATTTTAATTTAAAAGTTAAGTATAATTTTTATCTTTATGATTAACAACTATTATTTTCATTAATTAAGATTATTTTTTAAAAAAGTTACTAATTCTTTTTGTTGTAAAGTAATTTCTTCTTTTGTTTCTAAATTTTTAACTCTTAAAAGACCAGAATTTATTTCATCACTCCCTATAATACTAATAAATTTGATATGTTCTGCTTCTGCATATTCAAAGCATTTACTTACCTTTTTCTTATTCATTTCAATTAAAACTTTGATACCATTTTTTCTTAAAGTAGTTGCTAGCTTTAGACATTCAATATTAGTATCAAGAGGTACTAAATAAATATCTATTAAGTTTGTTTTAGCATATTCATTTTTTAAAATTTCATAGATTGGTTCAAGGCCAAATGATAAACCAACTGCTGGATAAGAATTGCCATTATTCATAAAACTAGTAATAATTTTATTGTAACGACCTCCTGCACCTAAAGCACAAGTTAATCTTTTTAAAGTATCATAAAATTCAAAAACAATTCCCGTATAAATAGTTAAACCGCGAGCTAAAGTGGGAGTAAAAACACATTTATCTAAAATATTTAATTCTTGTAAATATGTTTGTAATTCAGTTAGTTCTTCTAAACCATCTTTAATATTTTGATTAGTAGTATTTTTAAATAAATTTCGATATTCCAAAAAATCTTTATTAAAGAAATCTAATAATTTTGATATTTCACTTGTCGCTAAATCAATTTCTTCTAAATTTTTAATTAACTCTTCTTGACTTATTTTTTCTAATTTATCAATTATTCCAATAACTGATGAAACTTTTTCTTCTAAAATACCACTTTCAAGAATTAACCCAGTCATAAGCTTTCGATTATTATATTTAACTAAAACATCAATTCCTAATTCTTTATAAGTATTAATAGCCATTAAAATTTGTTCAGCTTCAATCATGCGGTTATCAATTCCAACAACGTCAATATCACATTGATAAAATTCTCGGGTACGACCTAGTTTAACAGGGCCATTTCGAAATACTCGTCCGATTTCATAACGTCTAAAAGGCATTTTTAAATCTTTATTAAGACCTATTACTTTACAAAAAGGAACTGTTAAATCATAACGAAGTCCTAAATTACGATCTCCTTGATCTTTTAATTTATAAATTTCACTTAAAATCTCTGCATCATCTTCATATTTATAAGATAGTAAATCATAATAATTTAAAATAGGTGTTTCAAGTGGTAAATAACCATATTTTTCAAAATTCCTTTTTAAAGTATCAATAATTTTATTTCGAACAATTTGATCTTTTGGCAAAAAGTCAGTTGTTCCTTTTAAATTCATTAATTTCATAACCCCTCCTATTTATCACGTACAACACAATTATATTTTTTGGTTACACTTTCAATGATTTTATTAAATAAATTCATAACTTCTTCATCCGTTAAAGTTTTTTTTGAATCATTAAATGTTAAAGTATAAGCCATAGATTTCTTATCTTGATCTATTTTATCACCAACGTATAAATCAAATAATTCAATATTTGTTAAAAGTTTTCCTCCACTTTGTTTAATAGTTTTTATAATATCGGCATTTAAAACGTCTTTCGATACAACAAAAGCAACATCTTTTAAAATATTTGGATATTTTGAAAATTCGATATATTCTTGACGTTTAGCATGATATTTTTCAATTAAACTAAGATTTATTTCAAAAACAAAAATATCTTCTTTACTAATATTAGGATGAATTTTCCCAATTAGACCAATGTCTTCTCCATTTAAAATAATATTTGCACTGGATTTTGGATGTAATTCTTTTGGTAATTCTTTAATTTCTAATGTATAACGATTATTAAAACCTAAATAATCAAGTAAACTTTCCAAAATCCCTTTTAAATGATAAAAATTCACTTTTTCTTTATTTAAACCATTAGTATAATTACCAGTCATCAAACAAGCAAGTTTTTTAGTTTCTAAATTTCCTTCTGAAAAACTTTTACCTATTTCAAAAATACAAATATCTTTATTACTTCTTTTACTATTATAATCATATATCATCATTAAACTCGGAAGCAAGCTATAGCGTAAAGTCTTTCGATCATCACTCATTGGATCTAAAACGTTTATTTCTGTAAATTTATCAGTTGTATATTTATGAACTTCACTTTGAGGAATTAAAGTATAACTTAAAGTTTCATTTAAGCCAAGGTTTACCATTTTATTACGAACTAAACGAATTAATTTATTATAACTTCCACTTTTAAGAGGAAGAGTTGGAACCGTACCTTCTAAATTTTGAAGTCCATTTAAACGAGCAACTTCTTCAATTAAATCTTCTTTAATCGAAATATCTAATCTTCTAGTTGGAACAGTTACCTTTAAAATATTTTTTTCTTTTAAAACTTTAAAATCTAAATTTTCAAAAATAGAAATAATTTTAGCTTCTGAAATATTAGTTCCTAGTAAATTATTAATTTCTTGAGTTGTAATTTCAATTATTTTATCCTCTATTTTTAAATTATTATATTCTTTAAAATCATCAATTATAGTTGCATCAGCATATTTTTCAAGTAAATTACAGCATCTTTCAAGAGCCATATAGGTACGTTTTGGATCAAGTCCTTTTTCAAAACGATTTGAAGCTTCACTTCTTAAAATCTTTTTGGAAGTTAAACGAACACTAATACTATCAAAAATAGCTGATTCGATTAAAATGTTTTTAGTATCTTGTTCGACTTCAGTAGATAAACCTCCCATAACTCCAGCTAAACCAACCGCACCATCTTGATTAGCAATAACAATATCATTAGTATTTAAGGTTCTTAAATTTCCATCTAAAGTTGTTAATTTTTCATTTTCTTTAGCATCTCTTACAATTAAAGTATTACCAAGTCGATCTAAATCATAAAAATGCAAAGGTTGACCAGTTTCTAACATTACAAAATTGGAAATGTCAACGATATTATTAATAGGACGAATTCCACTTGCAATTAATCTTTCTTTAATAAAATTTGGACTTTCTTTAATAGTTATATTTTGAATTTTTTTAGCTAAAAATAAAGGACATTTGGAAGTTTCAATTTGTAAATTAAAATTCATTTTACCTTTAGTTTTGGTATAACTTAAATCAATATCTTTAACTTTTCTATTATAAATAGCCCCGATTTCATAAGACATACCTAAAATACTTAACAAGTCTCCACGATTACTAGTAAGTTCAAAATCAATTACTTCATCATCAAAACCTAGATATTTAATAGGGTCTTCTCCTATTTGGGCATCATCACCTAAAATACAAATACCATCAACATCACTTTGTTTTAAATATTTTTTATCAAGACCAAGTTCAAATAACGCACATAACATGCCGTTAGATTCAACTCCTCGAATATTACTTTTTTTAATTGTTATCTCTGGTAAAATAGCTCCAACTTTAGCAACAATTACTTTAATACCTTCACGAACATTAGGAGCACCACAAACAATTTGTAATATTTCATTTTTAATATCTACTTTACAAACATGTAAATGATTACTATCAGGGTGCATAACACATTCAATTACTTTCCCGATTACCAAATTAGTAGCTGGTATCAATTTTGAACAACTTGCATATTCATTACCAATATTTGTCATTTGATCAGCAATTTCTCTTAAACTTTTATCTTCAATATCTAAATAATCATTTAAAAATTTACGACTTAATTTCATTTTAATACTCCTTCCTATTAAATTGATTTAAAAAACGAATATCATTATTATACATATAACGAATATCAGGAATACCATATTTCATCATGGCTAATCTATCAATTCCCATTCCAAAAGCAAAACCTGTGTATTCTTTTGGATTATAACCATTAGCCGTTAAAACATTAGGATGAACCATACCTGCTCCTAAAAGTTCAATCCAACCTGTTTGTTTACATAAAGAACAACCTTTACCACCACATTTAAAGCAACTAACATCAACTTCAACACTTGGTTCAGTAAAAGGAAAATAACTTGGTCGAAAACGAACAATAGTTTTTTCTCCTAATATTTTTTTAGCCATAATTTCTAACGTACCTTTTAAATCGGCCATAGTAATATTTTTATCGATTACTAAGCCTTCCACTTGCCCAAATTGATGAGAATGCGTAGCATCATCATCACGTCTATAAGTTTTACCAGGACAAATAATTCTAATTGGCTTTTTTTCTAAATTGCTTTCCATAGTTCTAGCTTGAACTGAAGATGTTTGGGTTCGAAGTAACATATCTTTATTAACGTAAAAACTATCTTGAGTATCTCGAACAGGATGTCCTAAAGGAATATTTAATCTTTGAAAACAATACTCATCTGTTTCAAGTTCTGGTCCATCAGCAACATCATAGCCCATTGAAACAAATAAATCCTCCAGTTCTTCAACAATTTTATTAAAAGGATGCATAGTTCCATTTTTAATTTTTTTACTAGGTAAAGTAATATCAATACTTTCACTTTCTAATTTTTCTTCTAACTCTTTCTTATCTAATTCTTGATAAATTAAATCTAATTTAAGTGTTACTTCATTTTTAATTTCATTTAAAAACTTACCATATTCTTTTTTTTCTTCATTAGGTATTTCTTTCATTTTTAAACTTAAATTAGTAACAAGACCATTTTTACCTAAATATAAAGCTTTAATATTAGCTAAATCATTTTTAGTTTTAATATTCTTTAATTCGTTTTCTAAACTTTCTATTATATCTTTTCTTTGTAAATCGTTTTCCATTTATTACCACCTCTTAAAAATAATCTTATATATTCTGCGATTATTTTTTTCCTTTCTATATTTTTATTATCCCCTTCAAATAAAACATTCCTACCATCTGTTAAATAAGTTAAATATTTGTTTTTACTACCTAATTTTTCTTTAATTATCTTCCCGTTTTCAAGTGGTACAATTTGATCTTGATCACTTTGAATGATTAGAGCCTCTTGATAAACTTTTGACAAAAAATCTTGGCTCGATTTGATTAACTTAACAAACTCCAGAAAAAAAGGTATGGAAGTATGAAAGATTTGATCAAATACTTCCACGTAATCTTTATAATCCTTGTTTGTTAAAATATCAACTTTATTTTGTTTGAAATTTAAATAGTTAAAGGCTGTATTTAAAAAAACAACTTTTTTTATTTCTTTATATTTGCTAGCAACATAACTGATTAAAATTCCTCCCATGTTATGTCCAATTAAATAAATTTGTTTATAACCAAATTTTATTAAATCTTTAATAGCATCATCTATAAAGCTCAACCAAGTTTTAAATTCTACTTTTTGATAATCGTAACAAGGATTATGTCCCGGTAAAGTTTTAGCAAAAACATCAAACTTTGAATCAAGTTCTAAATAATTCATTAAGTATTCATTATCATAAAGTGTACCAACAAAACCATGAACAATTAAAATAGCTTTTTTCATTTTCCTCCCTCAAAAATAAAAGAATGGTAAAGAAGTCAAAATGACGGTACCATTCTTAATTTAACTTATTATCTTAACGCGATTAGACGTTTTATCTTCGAAAGTGAATTCACTTAAATTTATTATTAGTTTACACCTACCACTAATTCTCTTGAAATAATATTTTAAGTTACTACTCTTTCCTCATCAATAATTACAAACATATTGTATCATTGAATTTGTAAAAAGTAAATAATTTTTAAATATTTTCCTTTTCTTTAAAGTGTAATTATGTTATATTGGAAAAAAGGAGAAAGAATATGAATGAATTTAAAGAAACAGTAGACTATTTAAAAAGTAAAATTTTCGATATTCCTGATATTGCAATTATATTGGGATCTGGACTTGGTACTCTTGCTGATGAAATAACCGACAAAATAATTATCAACTATAAAGATATTCCTAATTTTCCAGTTTCAACCGTTGTTGGTCATAAAGGGGAATTAATTATTGGAAAATTAAATAATATTCCTATTTTAGCTATGAATGGAAGATTTCATTACTACGAAGGATATGATTTAAAAGAAACTACTTATCCAATTAGAATTTTTAAGTTACTTGGTATAAAAACTTTAATTTTAACTAATGCTGCTGGTGGTATTAACCTTAATTTTGAAAAAGGAGA
This sequence comes from uncultured Bacilli bacterium, assembly GCA_944350485.1. Taxonomy (GTDB): domain Bacteria; phylum Bacillota_I; class Bacilli_A; order RF39; family UBA660; genus RUG591. Next base: position 2,928 of record CALVPE010000006.1, on the reverse strand, counting down.
TTTAATGATTATTGAAGATCAATTAAGTTTCTTCTCTGAAAGTGTTTTGAGAGGTCCTAATTTGGATGAATTTGGTGATCGTTTTATTGATATGTCAAATGTTTATGACAAGGAATATATTGAAATTTTAAAACCAATTATGAAAAAGATTACTGGTAAATGTCAAATAGGTGTATATGCTTATATGAAAGGACCTACTTATGAAACTCCGGCTGAAATAAGAGCTTTAAGAAATCTTGGAGCTGATGCAGTTGGTATGTCAACTGTCCCAGAAGCAGTTGTAGCTAGACACTCAGGATTAAAAACAATTGGTATTACTTGTATAACTAATATGGCAGCAGGGGTTAAAAATGAAGTCTTAACTCATGATGATGTTAAAGAAACAGCTAAAAAGTGTGAAAATAACTTTAAACAAGTTATTAAAGAATTAGTTGTTGCCATAAATAAGTAATAAAAAAACTTTCTTATTTAAACTAAGAAAGTTTTTTTTAATCATCAAAGAAATCATCAAAAAACTCATCATCACTTACTTCTTTATATTTCGTTTCTTCTTTTAATTCCATATTAGGTTTGATATTTTCTTTAACTACTCCACTTTTTTCTTTTATTTTAGAAATTAATTCATCAATACTTTCAGGATCATTTTTTTCTTCTTGAAATTCTTGATTAGGGTTTTGAATAAATTCTTCTTCATCAATTTGATTAATCATATCTTTTAAAACATGATCTTGTGTTTTTTCAACTAAAGTTTCTTTTTTAGTATCTAAATTTTGAGTAACAGGTGCAAGAAAATCTAAAACATTATCATTATTTTTATTACTAGTTATTGCACTATTTTGTTTATTCTCTTCGCTATCTAATTTTCTTTCTTCTTCCTCAAGTTCAGCAATTTTAGCATCAATATTTTTAATTAATCGATCATAATAATCACTAGAATTAGTATCTGTTAAAGTTTCTTTAGAAGCTAAACCACCTTCATTAGAACCAAATAAACCTGGAAAAATATTTCTATTTGGCATCTCAAATGGATTTTGGTGAGCAAATCCACCGCCCATACCACCAAATGGAGATGTACTAGCAAAAGGATTATTAGCTTGTTTTTGTTTTTTAACAAATTCACGGACATCAAAAGTTTTTACTTCACGACGAATTCGCTCTGGAATTTCATTAAGTTCAGCTTTTTTGTAGGTACGACCCCAATTCATTTTATAATCAGGTGTTAACTTTGTTTTGAATGGAGCCATTCGAAGTCTTCTAATGATAACCTCGTTCATTTTTAATTTTTGTAAATCGCTGATAGTAATTAAAGGTCTTGTTTCTTCTTTTTCTTTTTCATCTTTACCAGTTTTTACTTTTATTTCACCACACATTTTACTAATTTCTTCTAAAGCTCTTAACTCGGTACTAATCAAATAAATAGTATTACCACAGTTACCTTTAATAGTTTCAGCATTTTGCTCCCCATAAACTTCATTTAATTGGGCAAAGTTTTGAATAATCATTGTAAAACGCATCAAACGGCTACGAGCTGCTGTAATCATAGTTGTGACATCTTTTAAAGGTGGCATATTAGCAAACTCATCCAACAAGAAATTAGTACGAACCGGTAATTTACCACTATTGTTTTGAGCAACATCAATTAAAGTTTCATAAATTTGTTTTAATAAAATGGTAACTAAAGAATGATAAGTTTTCTTTTCATCTTGAATAATGATAAATAAAGCCGTTTTTTTACGTCCAATATCTTCTATATTAAAATCACTATATGATAACATCTCTGATAATTTAGCACGAGATGCGAATAATTTAATTTTTTGTTTAAAAACAGCTAAAATACTCATTTTAGTATCACTTGGAGCTAAAATGGTACTTGAAGCACTTACATAGGCAGGACTATTAGGGTCTTTAGGAGAGAAATATTCTTTAATATATGTGCTACCTCCTAATTTTTCTTCTCCAACCGTTGTCATCATACTAATACTATTTAAATTAATTTGATCTTCATTAGCATCCTCAAACAAACCAAGAGAAAGTCCTGAAAAATAATCAGCACTGGTTTTTTCCCAAAAAGGATCAGCATTTTTATTACCTTCATCATACAAAATATTAGCAGCTAAGTCTTCAAGTAACTCAATAGCTTTATCCTGATTACCTTTTTTCCATAAAGTATAAGGTAAAGCTAAAGGGTTCCAAGCATTACCTTTTAAAGGATCACGGAAATTAAGTAAAATAATATTATAACCTTTGGCTCTTAACATGTTGCTTTTCTTTTCATATAGTTCACCTTTTGGATCAGTAATAATCATCGATTCGCCATGTTTTGATAAAAGTTCAATCATCGGATAAATAATAGCAGTTGTTTTACCACTACCAGTTGAACCAATTACTAAGTTATGGTATTCACTATCATCAACATAAATTTTCTTTCCATCATTAATTAAAGCAACACCAGCATGGTCACTATGAAAATCTTCGGGATGAACTAGCTTTAATTGCTTTTTCATTTCTTTTTCATCGCACCATTTACTATACCCATCACTATCCTTTTTCTCCGTAGTGATTCCAAAACCTTTGTCAAATTCAAAGAAATAACTTTTACAACTAATTAATAAAGCAGCAATAGCTATTACATATAAAATTAACGTTGTTGCAATCATATCTGACTTTAAAGCTGGTAAAGGATTTAAACCAGTAAAATCACCAGTAGCTGTAACTGTTGATAAGTTAGCAATAGCTATACAAACAATATAAAAAATAATAACACAGGCAATAAGAAATTTTTTCATATCATCAGCATCAAATCGCATTTTTAATTTCATTAATTCCTCCTAATCATTAAACTGATTATTAAACTTATTCTTCTTAATAATTTTTCTAAAATAAGTAATTAACAATATTATCAAAACACAAATTAGAAAAATTGATATA
>CALVPE010000005.1 GCA_944350485.1 uncultured Bacilli bacterium | reverse complement strand
TTAATTTATAAAAGACACCCTAAAGTGTCTTAAATGACAACTATTGAACATCGATATTATGAGTAGCTGTCTTAAATTTAGTAATTGCATCACTTACTACGCGAACATTATTAGCAATCTTAGTAGCTTCTTCAGCATAATTTACCATTTTGGTTGATTCTTTTGTTGAATTAGCACTATGCCATGCACTTCCTTGACTTTCATAAATTGCATTTAATTCATTAAAAGTTTTGGTAATTTCATCAGATAAAACCTGTAAATTTGAAAGAGCACCTTCTAATTCACTAAAACTTTCTATTCTATTTTCTTTCATTTTATCCTCCTATAATCCTGATATTTGATTTGCAAAATTGATATTTTTTTGTTCTAAGTAATTTTTTTGAGTTCTTTGATCATTTAAAGCTCTTTCTAAAGTGCTTTTTATTTCAAGTAATTTAACATTAGCTTTTTCAAATTCAGTTCCTGACCAATTAGCTCTTATTATTTGATAATTTCTTTCAAATGTTTCAAGCTCTCCTTCAATTTTTTTAATATTAGCATTTAATCTACTTATTAAATCATTAAAATTACTTTGATTATAAATTAAATCTGCCATATTTTCTCCTTTCTGATAGCTTCCTATCTATGTATCCATTGTAGCATATATTTTTTTTTAAATCTACAAAAAATTACATTATTTGACATCAACTTTAATATCATATTTACTTGGACCAGCAATAACATTCCCTTCTATATCGAATCTTGAAGCATGACAAGGACAATCCCAAGTCTTTTCTACTTCATTAAAAATTAAATTACATTTTAAATGAGGACATTTTCTTTTAACAGTATAATGTTTACCATTGTTAACATAAATAGCTTCTTCTTTAGAATAAAAAACAGCTTCATTTTTATATAAATATCCTTTTGCAAAACCCTTCATATTTTCAAAAATATTTAAAGAAGAATTTAAAACTTTCTGAATAGTTATTTTTCTTCTTGGATTAAATAATTCTTTATATTTATTTTTCCTTTTTAAAATTAAATCACTTAATAGTTTAGATCCAATATGACTATTTAAAATTCCCCACGTATTAAAACCAGTAATGATATACATATCTTTAAATACTTCTCCAATTAAAGGTAAATTATCATTTGTAATAAGATCAATATTACTCCAAATATTATCATATTTTGTTATAAAACTATTATTTTTTAATAATTTAAAACAATTATTATCATTTACTTTGCTAGAAATAATTTTACTTAAACCAAGATAAAGTATTTTATCTTTATAAAACCTAATTGACGTTACTTTCTTATCAATATTAATTAAATTAAAGTTATTATTTAAAAGATTAGTATAATTTCCATAACCAATATAAGATTTTTCTAAGCGAACTTTTAAAGGAAAAAATAAAGGTTTTAAAAAATATGGATAATTAGTAGCAAAAATAACTTTTTTAGCTATTATTTTTTTATTATCAAAAGTTTTAGCTATAAAATAATCATTTTCTTTAATAACTTCAACAATATTAGTATTTTCATAAAATGAAGTATTATGGCATAATGGAACTAAATTATTTAAATATAAAATAGGATTAATGACATAAGTATCATCTATTCTAATTGAAAATAAATTATCTAAATTATTAATTTTTAAATCATTTAAATAATATTTTATATTTAAACGATCAAAAGACTTTGCTAATTTTACTAATTTTTGAATATTACTTTTTTTAGTTGTATAAAGATATCCATCATTTTTATTAAAATCACAATTAATATTATAATTATTAATATTTTTCTTTAAAAGTTTTAAAGCATCAAGTTGACTTTTTAGATATAATTCTAAATTATTTGTATCAATTTTTGTTAAAGTATCTTGTAAAATAGTTGCTTTTCCTGTCATTTTAGAAGTTATTCCTGATCCAATAGTATTCCTTTCTACTAAAGCTATTTTTAAATTATTATTTTCTAAATAAAAAGATGTTAAAACACCTGCTAATCCTCCTCCAATTATTAAGATATCACAAGTAAAATCATCTTCTAATTTAACATACTTATTTTTTAAATATTTACTCCAAACACTTTTATTTTCCATATTATCACATTATTAATATGAAAAATAAAAAAAAAGATATACAAAATATCTGATTTTAATACATTTTTTTTAAACCTTTATTAAGTATTTCTTCTAATTTGGTTAACAAAGAAGGAAGAGTATTAATTTTATCATAAAAATTATTTTTTGTCTCATTTTTTTTACTTAATATTAAACTATAATTTTCAGCGTTTGGATTTAAAGATGATAAACTATAACTATAACGATTATAATTATCTAAGTAATTTTTTGCTTGACCTAAAAGAGATTTTGCTTCATTTAAATTGGTATTAAATCTACTAGTTAAATCATCATAATGGGCTTTTGAAGCTGTATTTATTTTTTCTTTAAATTCAGTTAATTGATCATTGTAAACTGAAATATCCGTGTTTATTAATTTTAAATTTTCAAAAATATTAACAAAGTTATTTTCTGAATATTTATTTTTTATATTAGAAATTTTAATTAAGATGTTAAAATAATTATCATTTAATTTATCTAAATAAGTGGCATAATCTAATACTTCTTTTTGATATAATAGACTATCTTCATATGTTAAAGAACGTAAATTTGATAAATTATTTAAATTTATTAAATAACTATTATATTTTGTATTCATTTAACCCTCCGTTCTTTGAATAATCGTAAATGTATTATCATTTCTTAAACAACTTTCTATGGCCGAAAGTGGCACCCAACCTGTTCGATTACTATCGGTACCAGCTAAATAACTACTTGCAGATCTTTCGGGAATAGGAATAGCTGAATCTGCAACAAAGACAAATTCATCATTATTTTCATTTTTCATGTAATCAATAATAGTAACATAATGACCAGAATCTGTAGCATAACGTCCTGAATTAGCATTTAATCTAACAACCATGGTTGTTTCATGATTACTAATTAAACTATATAATTCATCTCTTTTTATTATTTCATCTCCAATAACAATCTTATCATCTAAGTAATCACTTTTGTCAATAATAGTTGATTTTAATTGATCTCCAAAACAATTTTCCACCAATTCACTTGTTACTAAATAACGTTTATTTGTTAATTCTCTTTGGTCAAATGTTCCATCTTCAATTTTTTCATATAACAGATCATTTATTCCTAGAATTATACCTGCATTTATAGAATTATATTTAATTGTATATTCCTGAAGGTTATTGTTATTACTTATAAAATTAATAACTTCACTTGGGGTTAAAAGATTAAAAACAGCATTAAAAGTTGCACAAGCACTACAAGATGATCGAGCAATATCCCATTTATCAGAACTAAAAGCATAAACATTCCCCATATTAAATAAAATTCCACCATCTCTTAAACTATGTTTTTCTTCTTCATTCAAATTAACCCAATCATCATAATTAGCATATGCATACTGAGATAAAAGAAAATAATTTCTTCCATTAAATCTTAAAGAAATATCATTATATTCACTATCTATTAAACAAATAGTTTTAATTATATTTTTTATTCGATTAATAATATAAGCAACACTATCTGTCAAGTTTTCAATATTTGGAAAATAATTAGGAACTAAATATGTTATCTCACCAAAATAATATTTAGTTTCATCAGAAATACATTCCGTAAAATACTTTATAATATCATTAATATTAATATCTTTAACACTGTTTTCAATACTATTTATATCTTTTAATAAGTTTAAAGTAATTTCTGAATTATATTCATAACCACTGTATTGATAAACTTTCTTTGGTAAAAACACTCCGCCTTCTTTTTCAGCATTCAAAATACTAGAATAATAGTCATTGTTTAATAAAACATCAACGACCATTTCGTTATTATTATAATCATATACTGGCATAAAATAACTCCTTTACTTATTTACTTCAAAATAATAATTATATTCAGCTAATTTAATTGATAATTCTTCTAAATCTTCTTCCGTTTCTTCATTGTTTAAAATTTCTTCAATCTGAAACAATAATTCCTTCATATTATGATAATTTAAATAATTAATTTGATATTTTTTTAAAATTTTTAAATCTTCATCAGATAAATAAAGATTATTTTCTCTTTTAATTATAAAATTATTTTTCACGACCACCACTCACTATTTTTAAAATAATTATATTAAGAGCAAAACTAATACTAATCATTAAACTAACTTTATTTATCATTTTACCAATTAAAAAACCTATTACAATACTTAAAATACTACTAATGATAGTTGAAGTTTCTAATTGTTCAGCTTTTTTCAGAGCATAATTTTTATTAAAATAATTTTTATAAACTTTAAAGGTTGTAAATGATTTAAATAAATGTTTATGAATAAAGGTTTTTTGTTTTAAAGTTTCTCTTATTTTTTTACTAATAGTTTCAGTATTATCTTGATTTTTTTTAAATAAATTTGTTAAAGTTTTTTCTTTATAATTTATAATAGAATTACGAATATCAAACATGATAGAAAAGGTTATTATAATATCAGTTATAGTAATAAGAAATAGTAAAATAATAAAAATATTTAGATAAAAAGGATTTAGTTTTTGAATTAAAGATAGGAAAAAAGGATTTAAAAAAATCACTACTAGCATTCCTAAAAGACCAAAACAAATGGAATTAAAAAAACAGATTCGACCATTAAGATTAAGAAAACGATTAGAATAATCCCACCATCTTATTTTATAGATTTGTTCTAATACATAACTTGTTAAGTATTCAACTATACTGCAAATAATAATTGATAAAAGAAAAACTATTAAAGGATCATTTTGATAAGGAGCTAAAGCTAATAACAAAACTCCACCTGTTCCATAAATTGGGCAATAAGGTCCTATTAAAAAACCTCGATTAATAATTTTTTTACTTTTAATTGAAACAAAGACAGTTTCCATTATCCATCCTAAAAATGAATAAAGCCAAAATAAAATAAACACAACTTCAATATTCACATTAATCTCCTAAATTATATAATTTTTTTACTTCTTTTGGATTTAATTTTCGATATTCTCCAGATTTTAAGTTTTTAACATCTAAAAAGGCAAAACGAAGACGAGTTAATTTAAGAACATCATAACCAATCATTTCAAACATTTTTTTAACTTGATGATTTCTTCCTTCAAAAATAGTTAATTCAACTAAAGAAGTATTATTTTTTTTATCATAACTTTTAAGTTTAACTCGACAAGGACTAGTTTTTTTATTATCAATTAAGACTCCATTTTTTAAAATATTAATATCTTTTCCATTAATTATACCTTTAATTTTAGCAAGATATACTTTTTCAACTTGCTTACTTGGATGAATTAATAAATTAGTTAATTGCCCATCATTTGTTAATAAAAGTGCACCTGTTGTATCATAATCAAGACGGCCTACTGGATAAATTCTTTTTTCTTCATCAATTAAATCTACAACTGTTTTTCTACCCTTTTCATCTTTTGCTGTTGAAACAACACCTCTTGGTTTATTTAATAAATAATAAACTCTATCATTTTTTTTAGTTTTATCAAGAATTTCTCCATTTATTTGAATAACATCATTTTTAGAAACTTTATCACCAAGAACTGCTTTTTGATTATTAATATAAACTTTTCCCTCTAAAATTAATTTTTCAACTTCTCTTCTTGATGCGTATCCTAAATTAGCAATTACTTTTTGAACTCTTTCCATTAAAACCACCAAGACAATTGTATCAAATTGCTAAGTTAAAGTCTATTAATTTTTTGATAAAATGGTTAATATATCATTTTATTTAATATCTTATTTAGTTTAAAATATTCAATAATAATAAACTATTTTAAAGTTTTCTTTAAAGTTTTAATTGCATTTTTTTCAAGTCTTGACACTTGAGCTTGACTAATTCCTAATTCTTCAGCAATCTCCATTTGAGTTTTGCCAATTATATATCTTTTATCTAAAATATTTTTTTCTCTTAAAGTTAAATCATTAATAGCCTTTTTTAAAGTCAATTTCATTTCTAAATCTCCATTACTTGATTTATCTTCTAATTGTTCATACAAATAAATTGTATCTCCTCCATCATTATAAATAGGTTCAAAAATACTAACAGGATCAGTCATAGCTTCTAAACTAATTAAAATATCTATTTCTGATACTCCAAGTTCTTTAGCTATTACATCATATCTCGGAACATATCCAAGTTCATTAGTCAATTCATCCCTTTTATTAATGGTTTTATAAGCTAAATCTTTAATACTACGACTGACTCTTAACATATTATTATCTCTTAAATATCTTCTTATTTCACCACTTATCATTGGAATAGCATAAGTTGATAACTTAAGTCCTAAAGTAATATCAAAATTATCAATAGCTTTTATTAAACCAACAACTCCAATTTGAAATAAATCATCTAAATTATCATATTTACCAATATATTTTTTTAAAATAGATAAAACTAGTTTCAAATTACCACTTACAAGTAATTCTTTAGCTTGATTGTCTCCATTTCGATATCTTTTAAATAATTCTTCCGTTTCCTTACTTGATAAAACAACTATTTCATTAGTATTAACACCTGTTATTTCTACTTTATTTTTTGCCAAAATAAAATCTCCTTTCAAACATATATTGCTTGAAAAAAGATTTTTTATGCATAATTAAGTTTTAAATATATACTTCTTTTGAATCTTATAACTAATTGTAAAAATTAAAATATCAATTATTATTTTTAAAATAATTTCGTTTATATTTATAAACAAATTACTAAAGATTAAAACCAAAGTAGCTGAGAAAATCATCTTAATAAAACTTAAAATATAATATTTTATAAAAATCTTTTGACTATTTTCTTTACTTAAAAAAACTATGCTTTTATTAATATTAAAATTAAAGAAATCAGCTATTATTCTTGCTAAGAAAGTACTTATAATAATTAATATATTAGAATTTAAATTAGCAAATATTTTTAGAAAAAAAGTAAATAAGGAAATATCAATTAAGGAACATAATAAACTTGAAAAAATAAATTTAAAATATTCAGTTAATAAAACTCTATAAATTCTTAAAGAATCAAAAAATTTATTAAAATTTGATTTTTCTTTATTAAAATAAATTGTTTCAATAGGTATTTGTAAAATATTGATTTTCTTTTTAGAAAAATTTATTAACATATTCATTTCATATTCAAATTTTACACCCTTTGTTTCTAAGCAAAAATTTAAATAACGATTTGGTATTCCTCGAAGCCCAGTTTGTGTATCTATTATTTTAGAACCATAAAGTAATTTAAAAATAAAGGACGTTATTTTATTACCAAAAGAATTGGCTTTGGGAACATTAGAATAATTAAAATCTCTAATTCCTAAAATTAAGCTATCTTGATTTCCGAGTAATTTCTTAGAAACATTTAAAATATCATTTGGTAAATGTTGATAATCAGCATCAACAGTTACAATTCCTTGATAATCATTAACATAATTTTCTAAATAATAATTTATTCCATATTTTAAAGCATAACCTTTACCTTTATTATTTGAATATTCTAAAAGAACACATTGTTTTAATTTTTTTATTTTTTGAAATATTTTTTTAGATTTTAAACTACCATCATTAATAACAATTATCTTTAAAAATCCTAAATCTATTAGTTCTAAAAGTAATTTTAATAATTTAAAGTCAGGATTATAAGCTGGAATTATAACAACTATTTCTTGCATATTAACTTATTTTTAAACTTCCACTGGTAGGATAAATTTGAATATAAGTATTACCATCGCTTAGTTCTAATTCTTTACCTGTCGCTTTTACTTTATAAATAGTTTTTGCATTTTTACTAGCTTTTTCCCAAATAATTGGAATACTATAACCATTTGTAATATATAAACCTTCACCAGTTCCAACATTAGCAATTTTTTGATAAGAACTATTATTATTATACGTATAATTAGAATAAGGAACAGCATAAACAATAATATTTTTAACTTTATATTGTTCACCCGTTACTAAATCGACATTTAAAGTATTATTCATGCTTCTTAAATAAACTTTATTAGTAGGATCATAAACGTAATTAGAAGTTCGATAATCAGAATATTTAATACTAATATTATTAGCAGGTTGACTTCCTTGATAAGTATCTTTGGTTATTTCGTGAGCTGTATATTTTAATAAACTATAAGTTTCAGTGGTATTTCGAAATTTTCGATCACTAGTACCTTTTTTTAGTAAATTTGTAGTTGTAAATAAAGTATGCTCCCAACTTCTTTTTAAAGAAGTATCACGAACGCCATAAACACCATCAACATCAATATCATTGATATTTTCATCTTTAATTCGCTTTAATGCATCAGCTGCTCCTCCAGCATGAACATAAATAGCATCGTTTTCATAAACGTAATCAAGATATTGTGTTCTTGCACTCCGAATAGAACCTATTTTATTAACATCTTTATCTTTAAATAAAGCCATCATCCGCGTAATTCCACCTTCAACCATTAATTCATAAACAATATAAGCATTTTGAAGTCCTGCTTGTGGTAAAGCTCCATTATGACAATTAATCATAACAGCATAAGGTCTAGTATTACTATTAATATCAATAATGTTAATTTTTGAATCTTGATTATTATTATCTACTTCTTGAGAATTATTTGGCTTAGAACTATTATCTTTATTTTCATTAAAATTTTTAAAAACAAAAGCCAAAACAATTACTAAAACTAATATAATTAATAAAGAAATTGATAAAATTATATTTTTTTTATTAATATTATTATTTTTATTAAAATTATTATTTTTAGAAATTTCTGTATCAATTAAAACATTTGAATTTTTTTCTTCCTTATAATCATCATATAAATTATTCATATTTCCTCCTATAATTCTTCTAAATTTTCTATTTTTAATTCTTTCACTTTATTTAAAGTAATACTTTGTAACTCATAATTTTGATTTAAATTATTTACTAAATCATCTATTTTATGCCAATCTTTTCTTATAATAGTAAAATTATAAGTTAAAGTGGAATAAACTTGACTATTTTGAATACTATAACTACTTTTTGAATTTAAATCATCTAATACTTTAATTAAATTCTTTTGAATTTTAGAAACTTCTTCTTTTTTAGTTTTAATAATTAATTTATAAGTTTGTTTCGTATTTTTGTTTTCGTTTAAATGGTTGATTAGTTCATTAATATATCTTAAAACAATGTTAGCAAATAAAATTACTACGGTACCTAGAAATGCTTCTTTGATAGCTCCACCAGCACATAGAATTCCAATTGCTGCATCACACCAAAGAGTAGCTGCCGTTGTTAAACCTTTTACTCTTGTTCCTTCTTTTAAAATAACACCAGCTCCTAAAAATCCAATTCCAGCAACTACTTGACTAGCAATTCGAGAAACATCAGCTGCCCCAACAGAAAAAGTGAAACTTACAAAAAGAAAAGATCCAATCGAAACTAATATAGACGTTCGAAGCCCAACAACTCTTCTTCGATACTGTCTTTCAATTCCAATTAAAAAACTTAAACTAAAACAAATGATTAAATATATAAAAAAATTATCATTCATGTTTACCTCTACTCTTTATAAATAAATTATAACACGAATATTTTAAAAAGCAAAATATTCCAAACAAATTAATTAAAATAAATTTAAAAAAAATTAAAAAATGAAAATTTTTTTATTTTCACTTTTTAACAAATTCAAATATCATAATATCTATTTTTAAAATTTTATTTGTTCTTCAATATATGAAACCACTTCATCTAAATTTAAAGTAATTTGTTCCATGGTATCACGATTTCTAATAGTAACTGTATTATTATTTAAAGTTTCATCATCAACAGTTAAACAAAATGGCGTTCCAATTGCATCGGCTCTTCGATATCTTTTACCAATATTAGCTGCTTCATCATAGGCAGTCATAAAATATTTTGATAAATTTTGATAAATTTCAAAAGCTTTTCCACTATGATTTTTTTTAATTAAAGGTAGAACACATACTTTATAAGGAGCAAGACTTGGTTTAATTTTTAAAACTTCTCTTTCACTTCCATCTTCTAATTTCTCCTTTTGATAACTTTCGAATAATAAAGCTAAAACAGTTCGATCCAAACCATAAGTTGATTCAATTATATAAGGTATAAATTTTTCATTAGTTTCTGGATCTAAATAAGTTTGAGAAATACCGCTATATTCTGTATGTCTTGTTAAATCAAAATCGGTTCGATTATGAGTTCCATTAATTTCCCCCCAACCAAATGGAAAAAGATATTCAATATCACAGGCAGCTTTAGCATAATGAGCTAATTTTTCATGGTCATGAAAACGAAGTTTTTCATTCGGTAATCCTAAATCCATATAAAACTTTTTACCATATTCTTTAAAATATTCATATAGTTCTTGATCCGTTCCCTCTTTACAAAATGTTTGATACTCCATTTGTTCAAATTCAATTGTTCGAAAAGTAAAATTACCTGGAGTTATTTCATTTCTAAAAGCTTTACCAATTTGACCAATACTAAAAGGTAATTTAGCTCGCATACTTCTTTGAACATTTAAAAAATTAACATACTCTCCTTGAGCATTCTCAGGTCTTAAATAAACAACACTTTTAGAGTCTTTTGTTACTCCCCGATAAGTTTCAAACATTAATTTAAATTGACGAATATCTGTAAAATCGCATTTACCACATTTAGGACATGGAACATGATTAGCTTTAATATATTCCATTAATTCTTCATTAGACATTTTATCTCCAATACTAGAATTAGTATAATCATTAACTAAATTATCAGCTCGATGTCTTATTTTACAATTTTTACAATCCGTTAATGGATCAGCAAAACTATCAACATGACCAGAAGCTTCCCAAACTCTAGGGTGCATTAAAATATCAGCATCTAATTCATAAGCATTAGGTCTTTCTTGAATAAAACGTTTTCTCCAAGCATCTTTAATATTATTTTTAAGACGTGTTCCAAGAGGTCCATAATCCCAAGTATTTGCAAGTCCTCCATATATTTCACTTCCTTGAAATATAAATCCATATTGTTTACAATAATTAACTAAATCATCCATTTTCATAATTTATTCCTCCTAAAAAAATAAAAGGGATATCTTAATTTGTAAAGACGAGTTTCCCCGCGGTTCCACTTTACTTATTCCTAAGAATCCCTTTAAAAATATAACTGATAGGCTTTCCACACCCGTCTTCGTTTCACGATTATTATATAAATTTTAATAAAGTTTGTAAAGATTATTTTTTTATTTCTTTAATTTTTTCTTCAATTCTTTTAGCATATTCTAAAGATTCATCATAACAAAAGTTAAGCTCTGGAGTATGACGAATATCAACTCTTTTTGATAACTCGCCTCTTAAATAACTACTACTATCTTTTAATTCTTTTAAAACTTCTTTTTGATCTTCATTAAAACAAGTAAAATAAACTTTTGCAAAACTTAAATCATTAGTAATTTTAACACTTGTTACCACAACTTTTTTAAGAAGAGGATTTTTAACTTCCGTTCCTAAAATTATATTCAATTCTTCCATAAAAGCATTATTGTAACGCTCTAATTTAACTGTTTGCATTATTTTTTAACCTCTTCCATCTTAAAAGTCTCAATTAAATCGCCTTCTTTAATATCTTGGAAAGATTCAATTGTAATACCGCATTCATAACCATTTTTAACTTCTTTAACACTATCTTTTTCCCTTTGTAAAGAGCCTATTTTACCAGTATAAATAACAACTCCATCACGAATAACTCGAGCTTCACAATTATTTTTAATAACACCTTTTGTAACATAAGAACCAGCAATTGTCCCAATTTTTGAAAACTTAAAAATTTGTCTTACTTCAGCTTCTCCTAAAATTACTTCTTCATAAATAGGATCTAACATTCCTTTAATAGCTGCTTCCATATCTTCAACAACTTTATAGATAATATCATATAATTTAATTTGCACATTTTTTTCTTTAGCATAATCCATTATTTTGGAATTTGGACGAACATTAAAACCAATAATTAAAGCATTACTAGCTTCAGCTAAAACAATATCACTTTCAGTAATTGTTCCAACTCCACTACGAATAACGTTAACCCAAACACCATCAACATTAATCTTACCTAAAGATTGTTTAACCGCTTCTTCACTACCTTTAACATCACATTTTAAAACAACATTAATCTCTTTTTCACCAGCTTCAACCATTCCAAACAAATCTTCTAAACTCATCCCTGCTTTATTAGTATCAACATCACGACTTCGAACTTGTCTTTCAAGGGAAATATTTCGCGCTTCTTTTTCTGTTTCAAAAGCCATAAACTTATCACCTGCTAAAGGTAACTCGTTAATACCGGTAATTTCAACCGGAGTTGAAGGTAAGGCTTCTGTAATATTATTACCTTTATCATCTTTTAAAGTACGAATTTTTCCATAGCTTGTTCCAATTACAACCGGATCACCTAATCGTAAAGTTCCACTTTGAACAAGTAAAGAAACAATACTACCAACTCTTTGATCATTTCTTGCTTCAAGAACAGTTCCCGTTGCATAACGATTAGGATTAGCTTTTAGTTCTTGCATTTCACTAACTAACAACAAAGTTTCAAGAAGTTCTTTAACTCCATCACCTTTTTTGGCCGAAATATTACAAGTAATAACATCGCCTCCAAATTTTTCCGGAACTAAACCATATTCCGTTAATTCTGTTAAAACACGATCCACATTAGCTTCTGGTAAATCAACCTTATTAATAGCAACAACAATTGGAACTTTGGCAGCTTTCGCGTGATCAATAGCTTCTTTCGTTTGAGGCATAACTCCGTCATTTGCAGCAACAATTAAAACAACAATATCAGTAACACTTGCTCCCCGAGATCGCATTTTAGTAAAAGCTTCATGTCCTGGAGTATCAATAAAAGTTACTTTTTTACCATTTACTTCTACTTGATAAGCACCAATTGCTTGAGTAATTCCTCCAGCTTCTGAACTTACAACATTAGTTTTTCTAATTGTATCAAGAAGAGTTGTTTTACCATGATCAACATGACCCATAATTGTTATAACCGGTGGACGTTCCTTCTTATCCTCATCTTTATCAACAATTTCATATTTTTCAAAATTAGCTTTATCAACACTTTCTTCATTTTTTAACTTTTTATTGTAATCAAGTAAAATTAATTCTACTGTTTCAAAACTCAAATTTTGATTAACATTAACCATAATTCCCAAGTTAAATAATTTCTTAATAATTTCTGTTGAATTAACTTTCAAAATATTTGCTAAAATAGCCGGTGTCATTTTATCATGATAAACTATAACATCATCCTCTTCTTGATTAGTCATTAATTTATGACGATGTTTATAAATTTCCTTACGACCTTTTTGAAATTTAACTTTAGCATCATTTTTACTATCAACTTTTGTCTTAACTTTCTCTTTTTTAGAACTAACCTCATCTAAGTCAATATCAATACCACTAACCAAATTATCAACTTTACTTTCTAGTTCTTCATCTATTTCATAATCAGGATTTTCATTTTCTTTTAAAGAATCTAATTCATTATCAAGAAGAATTATTTCTTCATCAGTTAAAAAATCATCTTCATCACGTTTATTAATCTTTAACTTTTCAAGTAAAGAAACAATCTCAGATACATCCTTATTAACATCTAATGCATACTCTAAAATACTCATTTTTTCCACCTCTTTCTTATTATTAAAAATTATTTTTAACAATTACTTTTAATAACTTCTCTTATTTTATCATAAACTTCATCTGTAATTAAAACTTCTAAATGCTTTTCTAAAACTTTACTTTTAATTGCTTTATCAAGAACTTCTTCACTTGCTTTAATATAAGCTCCTCTTCCATTTAATTTCCCTGTTAAATCAGGTACAACTTCTCCATTTGGAGTTCTAACAATTCGAAGTAAAGATCTTTTATCTAATCTTTCTTTTGTAACAACACAAGTTCTAATTGGAATTTTCTTAACTTTCATAAATACCTAACTTTCTAATTTAATTCCTAGTTTTTTAGCTTCTTCTTCGTTTTTAATATCAAGTTTATATTTAGTTAAACGACTAGCAAGTTTAGCATTAATACCCTTTTTACCAATAGCAAGTGAAAAGTTATCACTATCAGCAAAAATAATCGCTTCATTTTTCTTAGGATCAGTAATTAAAACAGTTAAATTTTTAGCAGGAGCCATCGCATTTTCAATAAAAACTTTCGGATCGCGATCATATTTAATTAAATCAATCTTTTCGCCTTTTAATTCTTTCATAATACTAGCAATACGAACTCCTTTTTCCCCAATACAAGCTCCAATTGGATCAAAATTAGGATTTTCTGAGTAAACAGCTACTTTACTACGAACACCAGCTTCCCTAGCAACAGCATACATTAAAACATTACCAGATGAAAATTCTGGAATTTCAAGTTCAAATAAACGTTTAACAAAACCATAATGCGTACGACTTAATTTAATAACTAAATTACGACCACTATTATCAATTTTGGTAACATAAACTTTAATTGTAGAACCCATTTCAATTTTTTCACCAGGAATAATTTCCTTTTTAGGTAAAATACCATTACTTCTACCAAGATCAATATAATAATTATCTGTATCTTCTAAAGCAACCGTTCCAAGTAACATTTCCCCTTCTTTATCTTCAAAAGCACTAACAATGCTACTTCTCTCAGCCTCTCTTATTTTTTGTACAACAACTTGCTTAGCAGTTGAAGTAGCAACTCTTGAAAAATCATCTCTAGGCTTAATTTCTGTATCAATAGTATCACCAACTTCTAAAGTCTTATTAATTTTTAAAGCCTCACTTAAAGTAATTTCAAGATCAGGATTAATAACTTTTGTATAAGTATTTCCCTCTTCATCAGTAGTTTCCAAGTTATCTGAAACAACTGTCAAATAAGAATAAACTTTAATATCACCTGTTTCCCGATTAATAATTACTTTACTATTAGTCTTACCATAATTTTTCTTAAAAGCTGTTGTTAAAGCAGACTCCATAGCTTCAAAAACAATTTCCCTATCAATATTTTTTTCTTTTACAATATTATCAACGGCCTTTAAAAATTCACTAGCATTCATCAAATTCACTCCCTTTACTTTTACCATATACATCTAATATATATGCTTCTTTAACTAAATCAGCCTCACTAATAATCGGATCAATTATTTTAGTAGCTAAAACTATTTTATCTAAATCAATAACTTCTTCAGAATCCAAACAGATTCTAAGAAATAAATTATTATTCTCATGTTCCAAAATAACACTATCAACTACTAAATTTAAATCATCCAACTTATTAAATAATAAGTCCTTAATCTGACCCTCCATATCTCCTCCATTAAATTAAAGAGTAGGATCTCTCCCACTCATGACATATACATTATAACATACATTTTACTTAATTCAACAAAAAATAGAAATAAAACTCCTATTTTATCTATATTTAATTAAAATAAAGACTATTTAACTAAATAAATTACTAAAACTACTATCTTTCAAAAAGAAAGTAGCAAAAAATATATTTTTATTCACCTAGAGTAAAGGGACTTTCTTTTGTTCCTAATCCTCCGGTTATTTTGATTGTTGATTTTAGATTAATGGATGGACGCACCCCATAACTATACCACGGATTGCCGCCGTCCGCGTCCCCGTCGCTGTAGACGGACCAAACGAGCTCGAGCGAGGACGAATATGAGTTTATCAGCCACATATCCTCTGAATTACTATATCCTATTCCTTGTTGACTAGCAAACATTTCGCCATATCTTAGTAGTCCTACTTTTCCTGTCCATATTGTAGTTGCTTTTTCACATTCTTTAATAGTTACCGTATTGCTGACAATTTCACATACTGCTCCTTTATAATTACTACCATCTGATAATTGTTTTTGATAATACGTTCCATCAACTAGCATATTTTTTGAAGTTTCTTCTATACTATTATACCAATCATTATTCAAGTAATAATCCCAATAATCACTTGTTTGAGTATTATCTGTTTTTCCAAATATCGTACTCGAAGCAAATTGTTTAGTTATTACAGTATTACTGGTATCTTTTACATAATCATTTTTATTTAATTTGGTTGTTCCATTTTCTATACTTACAATACGATATAATTCATTATTAAATGTTACGTATTCTCCACTTGTTCTTG
>CALVPE010000004.1 GCA_944350485.1 uncultured Bacilli bacterium | reverse complement strand
ACTAATCAAGTTAGTATCTATAATGGTAAAGATATAATTACTATTGTTCCAACCCCAAAATTCGATAAATATTTTATCTTTCCTCCATGAAGTTCTATAATTTCTTTTGATAAGCTAGTTCCAAGTCCTGTTCCATTTTTTTTGGTTGTAAAAAATAAATTTGTTACTTGATTTAAAGTATCCTCATCCATACCTACCCCATTATCTTCAACAATTATTTTAAAAAAACGTTTATTAACTCTCGTTCTTAATTTAATAATCATTTCTTTTTTATTATTATCTCTTGCTTCATGGGCATTTTTTAAAACATTAACTAAAACTTGTTTAATTCGATTATAATCAACTCTTAAATATAATTCATCATCTGGTATTTCCATTTGAAAATTAATCTTATTTTCTTTAAAAAACAGCTCTAAAGAATCCATAATCTCATTTAATAATAAATAAATATCAACTTCTTCTTTATTAATTTTTACTTTTGTATAATCTAAATAATCATCCATTAAAGTTAAGGTTCTTTCAATTTCTCCTTTAATAATAGGTATATATTTTGAAACTTTATCTTTGTTATTTATATCCAACATATCTAAATATCCTTTACAAACAGCAATTGGATTTTTTATCTCATGTGTCATTTTAAATAAAGATGTTCTTAAAACTTTCTCTTTCTCTAATTCTTTAATAGCTGTATTTAAATTCATCATTTCTTCTCCTCTCAATAGATAAATAAATACTAAATAACTACTTAAATAAAAAACTAACATTCTAAATACTATACTAAGAAAACTCTCAATTATGGTATAGCTATTATTAAAATAAACTATTTCAATTGTCAGAACAATACTCTTTAAAAAAACAAATATCATTATCAATGATACTACTTTTATACTCTTATGATTTATATAGTAATATATTACATAATAGATTATATATTCAAAAATAATAAATACTACTGGATAACTAAAGAAATATATATAATAAAAAACTATTAAAATTGATAAAATAAAACTTGTTAATTCTTTTCTTTTTAAATAACTAATTAATAAAGGAATATTCATTAAAATTAAAGAATTAGTATATTTTTTAAAAATTAAAAATAATACAACTTGCATAATTAATATTAGTGATAAAAACTTATCATTTTTTAGTTTTTTATAATTATTATGATAACTAATGCTAATTAAATAAAAAGAAATTGGTAACAATAAAATACAAATATTAAAAACTACAAAAACCACTTTATCACCCTTTAATAGTAAACAAAATTATCTTGTCGAAATTTGTCGATTTTTGTCGATAAAACTATTTTTTTGTCAAAAAAAATAAACTTTTAAAGTTTACTTTTTCAAATCATTTATATATTTTTTTAATTGTTTAGAATTACTACCTGGAATAATTTTTAATTGGTTATCGATTTCTACAATTCCTTTTGCTCCAAGTTTTTGAATAGCTTCTTTATTAACTTTAGCAACATCTCTTAAAGTTACAATAAATCTTGATAAGTTATATTCACTTGAAACAATATTGTCTTTTCCACCTAAGTATTCTAATAGTTTATTAATCTCTAGTTGAGCATCTTTTCTTGTTGATTTTAAAACAGCAAGTAAAATAATTAAAAAAATTATAAAAATAATAATATATTTTTCCATTATACCACCTAATTAATTATATAATAAATTTAAAAAAAATAAAAGCAATTTGCAATATTATTAATATTTGTTATAATATTTAAACATGAAAGGGATTTTGTATGAAAGAGGAAAAGATTTTAAAGAAAGTTACCAAAAGATATGGTACTACGGAAATAAATGATTTAACAATTTCCAAAATTAAAAATTTAAAAGTTAATAAAAAGAAATTGGAAGAAGAAAGTAAGAAATTTAAATTAGTAAGAAAACCAATTAAAATTATTTGTAAAGGAGCTGGTATTGGTGCTAGTGTCGCTGGTATTGTTGATACTGCTTTTCCAAATCTAATTCCAGTTGCGGGAAGTTATATTACTAGTTTAATGCCAACTAACACAATGAATAAGGTTTTAAGTTTATCAATTTTGGCTTCTAAACCAGTTGATTTAATTTCTGGTTATGGTGTAATTAGCATAGGAGCTTGTACAGGAGCTATTTTATATACTGGTTACAAATTAGTTAAAACTAGTATCAATAATCTTCAAGTAGTGAATGATCGTCATAAAATAAAAAAAATACAAAAGAAAAATATAAAATAATTCTAAAAAAGCATGTTTAAAATAAAGTTTTTATCTATTTTAAATATGCTTTTTATATTTATTCATTTTTTAATAAAATTAAAAAAATTATAATTGAAATAATTTTTACCAATTTTACGATTTTTATCATATTCTTTATTAAAAACATCAAACAGAAATAAATTTAAAGCTACTAATAATATAAATACATCAATATAATATAAATATAAGTCATTAATTGTAATTAAGTTTAATTTTTTTTGATAATATTATAAACTTCAAAAGCTGCTTCTTTTACTTTTCCATCTTGATTTATAACTATGTAAGGATAAAGATCTATATTTTCAAGTTCTTCTCTAGCTGTTTTTAATCTTTTTTGAATGTTTTCTTCCGTTTCTGTTTTCCGATCTCTTAATCTTTGTTCAAGAACTTCTAAACTAGGTGGCATGATAAAAATACCAATTGCATCTTTATAATTATTTATGATTTGCTTATAACCATTAATATCTATTTCTAATATGACATCATAGCCTTTATTTAAATAAGTGAAAACCTGACTTTTTAAAGTTCCATAATATTTACCTGTCCCATATTTATTATATTCTAAAAAATCATTCTCTAAAATTTTTTGTTCAAATTCTTCTTCAGTTATGAAGTAATAATTAACTCCATCTATTTCTCCTTCACGTGGACTTCTCGTGGTTGCAGAAACAGATAAATAAAGTGGTTCTTGCTTTTTTTCATAAATATTTAACAATTCTTTTACAACAGTTCCTTTTCCGGCTCCACTTGGACCAGAAATAACTACTAATTTACTCATTTTAATCTCCTATTTTTAACTTGATTATTGTTGCACCAGGATTAAAAAAATCTCTTTTATAAGATATAACTCTTTTATCATTTTTTAAATAATTATGCACAGCTTTTCTTAAAATATCTTTTCCAATTCCATGAATAATTACAACAAATTCATGTTTTAGTATGATGTTATCATTTATAAATTCCTTTGTCAAGATAACTCCATTTTCTTTATATTCGCCATGCAAATCTAAAATAGGTAAATTATTTAACATAATTCATAACTTCCTCTAAAGTAGGAATTGAAAAACGTCCTCCTATTTTAGTTACTGATAAAGCTGCTGTTAAATTAGCCAATTTCATAGCTTCTAATAATTTATATTTTTGGCTAAGAAAATATAGTAAAGCTCCATGATATATATCTCCAGCTCCGGTTGAATCAATGGTTTTAACTTTATAACTCGGAACTAAATAATATTCTTCTCCTACTTTGGTAAATGATCCATAACTTTCAAGAGTTATAATAATTGTTTGATTTTTAAAATCCAAACTTAACTTGTCATAAACCTTTTTTAAAGAATTAAAATCTTGATAATCAAGTGGTAATTTTGTATAATCCCTTGCAAAATCATTAGAACAAACTAAATAATTTACCAAATGCGATAAATCAATTATTTCTAAAGTATTTTTACCAGCATCAATCATCGAAACACTTTCTTGATGATCTAAAAGAGTTTTCTTAGATAATTCATATTCATCACCATCAACTAAAATATAATCAAATTGATCAGTTATTTCTTTAATATTTTGATAATATTTATTTTTTTCTTTACTAGTTAAAATAGTCCTAGTTCCATTTCCATAATTAGCTATAATATAACTAGAAGTTGTTTTAATATCTTCTCTTCTTTCTAAATATTTAAGATTAACGCCGATTTCTTTAAATTCTTCGACTATTTTATCCCCATAATAATCTTTACCAACAATACCAGCATAATAAGTATCAATTTTCCATTTACTAAGTAAATAAGCAACTGTTGCTGCTGGTCCACCACCACATTCAACCTTTTCATCATTTAATCTTATTTTTTTGTTTTCAATAGGAAAACTTTTAACTGGTAAAGTTATATCATAAGCTGCATGTCCTATACATAATATTTTCATTTTTCTACTTCCTTTTCTAAAATAATTGTAATTGGTCCATCATTTACTAAAGAAACTTCCATATCGGCTCCAAAAATACCTGTTTCAACTTTAACACTTTGACTTAATTTAAAATTAAATAAATCATATAATTTTTTAGCTTCTTCACCATTTAAAGCTTTTTGATAACTAGGTCGATTACCTTTTTTAGCATCCCCATATAAAGTAAACTGCGAAATTGATAAAATACTTCCATTAATATCTAAAATTGATTTATTCATTACTTTATTTTCATCATCCATAATTCTTAAATTTAAAATTTTATTAATCATATAATCAATTATTTTTTCATTATCACCATTTGTAAATGAAACAAGTAACATATAACCATAACCTGATTTACCAACTATCTTGTTATCTACTTTAACACTTGACTTTAAAACTCGTTGAACAACTACTTTCATTTTTAACCTCTTTCTATATTAATAATATAATCTAATTTACTAAGACTTTTTAAAATATTTTCAATTTCTTGAATAGTATGAACATAAAAAGTTAAATCATAGTTAAAATTTAAATTATGAATACTAGTTATTACTTTATTAATATTAATACCAAAACTTGCTAATTTATTAATGATTTCTGTTAAATGACTTAAATTATCATTTGTATAAATCTTTAACTTAGTTAAATAAGTATTTTTCGGATTATCTACCCAATCAACATCGATTAAACGATCCATGCTTTTCAAATTAGAACAACCTTTTCGATGAATTGTAATACCATTATTCTTAGTAATAAAACCAACTATTTCATCATTTGGAATTGGATTACAACAAGAAGCAATATTTACTTTAATATTTTCAATTCCAGAAACATTAATATCCGTATTATTTTTAATAACTACTTCCTTCTTGACATTAATAATAGCTTTTTCTTTATAAATAATATCAACAACGTTTTTAGAAGAAAATTTATTATTACCAACATTTAAATACAAATCATTTAAATCTTTACATTTTAATTCTTTTAAAATAAGATTAATATTTTCTTCTTTAAAAAACTCTGTTTGACTAATATTTTTCTTTTTTAAATATTTCAAAAGGGCATTATTGCCAAATTCTATAACTTCTTCTTTTCTTTCTTTAACAAAATAATTTTTAATTTTATTTTTAGTTTGATTTAACTTAGCAATTTTTAACCAAGATAGTTTTGGTGTTCCTACTTTACTAGTATTAATTTTAACAACATCATTATCTTGTAAAACATAGTTTAGGGGAACTATTTTATTATTAACAATTACACCTACCATTTTTTCCCCAATTTTGGTATGAACTTTATAAGCAAAGTCAATAGGAGTAGCACCATTTGGTAGTTCAATTACATCTCCTTTAGGGGTAAAAACATAGATATTACCGTGCATTTTATCATCTTTAAATTCTTCGTATAAATTACTATCTTCTACATGTCCTTGATAGTTATCAATAATAGTTTTAAAAAATTCTAGTTTTTTGTCCGCTGAAGATAGATTAGAAGCATTACGATTTTCTTTATAAGACCAATGAGCTGCTAAACCGTTTTCAGCTACTTCGTTCATAGAAAAAGTACGAATTTGAATTTCAAATAAAGTATTTTTAACTCCAAAAACAGTTGTATGTAAAGACTGATAGCCATTACTTTTTGGCATGGCTATAAAATCTTTAAAACGCTTAGGAATTGGTTTAAATTTCGAATGGATTAAACCTAAAACATGATAACATTGTAATTCATCCAAAACCATAATTCTTAAAGCAAATAAATCATAAATATCATTAAATTTTCTTCCTTTATCTAATTTATTATAAATACTATAAATACTTTTACTTCGACCTTTTATTTCATAACTAATATGATTATCATCTAGTATTTTTTGTACTTCTTTAGTCATTTCTTGAATTAATTTATCACGTTCTTTTTTTGTGCTATTCAATTTTTCAACAATGTCAAAATAAACATCAGGTTTTAAATTTTTTAAGCTTAAATCTTCTAACTCGCTTTTTAATTTATAAATACCTAAGTGATGGGCAATAGGAGCAACTATTTCTAAAGATTCTTTAGCATATTTTTTTTGTTCTTCTTTTTTTAGTCTAGAAATATGTCGCATCTTCATAACACGATTTGCAAGATTAATCATAATAACCCTAACATCTTCACTCATTCCCACAATTATTTTTTTATAATATTCAATTAAATAATCATTTTCCGTCGAATAAATAATTTTTGATAATTTACTAGCCCCAATTGTCAAATTAGCTATTTCAACGCCGTATTTTTCTCTTACATTATTATCAGTTACTTTTTCAAGAACTAATAAATTATATAAAAAACTAGCTCCAATTGTCTCAATATCGGCATATACAGTTGTTAAAATACTAGCAACTTCTAAATAATCTTGTAAAGTGTCATCGTCTAATATATACTTTTTTACTTCTTCAAAGCTAGTTTTAATTAAAGAAAAATCGTTAGTTTTAAGATATGACTTTAACAATTTAATTATATCATCAATTTTTAAATTTCTCATACTTACTCCAATCTAGTCTCATTATATCACATTTTGAAAAAAAATAAGTAACTTTTCAAATTACTTATTACAATCAGTTGTACAAACATTTTTAATAGTAGATTGAAACATATTTTTAAGTTTATTTTTAAGGCTAGTTAGATCTTCATTTTCCCAGTATTCTTGAGGATTTTCATAACCTTTTGTATCATTTGAAGTTTCATCATCAAAACCAGTTATTTTACCATCCTTAATACTAATAATAGTAGGAACATAGATTCTCTTATTTCCCTCATCATCATAACTTAAATATTCATCTAGTAATGCTACTAATTTTTGATAACTTTGAGTATTATTTTGACGTATATCAAAAATATTTAAATAATATATTTTTTCTAAACCTGTTTCTTTAGCTACTTCATCAACAAAAGTTACATATTCTTGACACCAAGGACATTGAGGAAATCCTAAATAAATAACACCCGTTCCATGTTCTAAAATTTGAATAATCTCATTTTCACTTCGATAAACAAAAACATTATCTTTAGATACTTTTGGATAATCTTCTTGAAACTTAATAGCATCACTAACTTCAGTTGGTTTAAAATGATTATAAATCACAATACAAATTCCCATTAATAATAAAATTGCTAAACCTATAATAAATATTTTTTTCTTTTCCATAATACCTCACTCTTATTGATTATACAAAAAAATCAAAAAAAATGCAATTAAATGAAAAAAATACCTTCCATATTTTAACGATTTTCTAAAATTAATTTTTTAACATCATATTCGACTTTTTCTTTCAAATTTAAAGAAGTATAATCATTAGTTCTTATTCTTTTACCAATTGTTAATTTTAAATCATTACGAATTAACTTATAATTACCAGTTATAGCAAAAGGAATAATATCAGCTTTACTTCTTTTTGCAATAGCAATTGTTCCTAATTTAAAAGGTAAAATCAAATCAGAAGTTTTATTCAAAGTGCCTTCAGGGAAAATAGCTAAACATTTATCTTCTTTTAATAAAGATGTTGCTTTTTTTAAAACTTCAAAATCTTCCTTGTCTCTTTTAACAGGAATACTTTCTATATTATTCATTAAATACTTTAAAAGACCTTTAAATAACTCTTCTTTAGCCAAAAAATGAATTTGCCTTTTAGTTACCATTGTTAATAACAAAGGATCAAGGTTGGATTTATGATTTCCAACTAAAATAATTTTCTCTTGTGAAGGTATTTCATCTTGAAATGTAATACAAGGATTATATAAAATCTTCATTAACAAATTTACTAATATTCTTAAATTTTGATATAAATTATTCATAGTTCTCCTAACACCTTAATTATATTAAGAAATGACTATTTTAAAACTAATAACTCTTCGACAAAAAAATCATAAACTTGTTTTGTTTCCATATCAAAATAATCTTTAAATTCAACTTTTATTTGAAAAGTATTAACATTTATTCTTTTAAAAATTATAGTTCCATAATCTAATCCGTTTAAAGAATAACTATTATTAATACCTATTTCAACATCATTTAAATCAATATAACTATCCATTAATACTTCTTTATCAAATTCAAAATTTAATAAAGTTTGACAACTTGTTGTTGTCCAAAAAGAAATAGTATAAGTATTATTTTCATCTTTTGAAGTTATCTCAAGAGCCAAAGTATCTAAATTATTAAAATTAGTCTTTGTAACTTCTAAAGAACTTTGTAATTTATTTTTATTAACTTTAAACATATTACCACCTAGAAGATATTATAACAAATTATTTTAAATTTTACTCTTTTTTTAAAACTAAACAAGAAATTCCAATACTAGCTAATAACAAAGATAAAATTTTTGATTTATTATTAATAAAAGAAGCTGTATTAGGTACTTCAATTATTACCGGTTCATTTTCTAATTTAATTTCAATTATATCTTGATCTTTTTGAATATTAAAAGTTATTTTATTAGTATTCAAATAATAACCAAGAGGAGGTTTTATTTCCATTAAATAATAATCACCATATTTTAGATTACTTATATTAATTTTACCAAGTTCATTTGTTTTAATTTCATAAATTAATTTATTATCTTTATAAATTCCTATTAAAGCATCCTTCAATGGTAAACCGGTCTTACTATCAACTTTTAATAATTCTAAAGATCCTTTAATAGCTTTATTAGCATATTTTAAAATTAAATCCTCCTCGTTTATTTGAAATATTAAAGGTTCTTTATTAACAACATAACCAGGTATTGTTTGATCTAATTCTTCTAATTGATATTTTCCATAAGGCAAGTAATTAGTTTCAAAAGTACCATCTTCTTTAGTTTCATAAATATAATCTAAATAAGTATTAGTTTCTAAATCTTTAATTTTAAATTTAATTCCTGATATAGGAATATTTAAACCTGTTTCTAAATCAATTTTTAAAACTTTAACTTTCTTTTTAATAGGTTTTTCTAACACCGTTATTTGATTACTTAAATTATATTCATCAATTGTTACTTGATAAGTATTTAAATCAAGTGTAAAGCCAAGACTTGCTTCTAATTCTTTTAGTTGATATTCACCTATTTTTAAATTAGAAACAGTTACCTTACCTTCTTTATTAGTTTTTAAAGTTGTAACTAAATTACCTAAATTATCATACAAACCATAGATAGCATTTTCTAAACTAGTTCCTGTTCTAGTTAAATTATTACTAGTATCAGCATTTAATTTTTCTAATGTAATACTACCAGACTTAATTATTAATTTAATTTTAAAAGTAACATCATCATCAAACCTTAAAATAGCAAGTCTTTGACTTTTTCCATCAGTTGGTTCATATAAAATACTTCTTTTATTATCATATTTTTTTCTTTTTAAAATAATTTCCTCTTTACCTTCTTTATTACATTTTATTATTAATTTATTATCTTTAATTAAAATATCTTGATTATCAACAACTTCATATTCATCTAGGATTTTATTTTTATCTTCTAAAATAATTTCTTTTCCCAAATAACCTGTTATATTACTAGGAAAATCTGGTTTTAAATCATGTTGATTAACTAAATACATTATTTCTTTTTTATAGCTTGATAAATCAATTAAAGTACCATAGCCATATCTTTTTGTATAAAATTCTATATCTTTAACCCCAAATAATTCCCAGATTAGAGCTTGAGTTGCTGCTTGATAATAAACATGTTCATGACCTGGATATTCATAGCCATAGTAACCTATTAATTTAAGTAATCTTTTGGTATTTGAATCAGCCTGAAAATTATCTAAATCATCTACTCCTATATAATTATAATCTGTAATAGTATACCCTGGTTCAATACAATAAACTACTTCCCCATCCATTAAATAACTTGAATAGATATTTGAAGAATAAACTCCATCTATTTTTCTTGTATAGTATAAATTTGGGATATTTTCTAAAACCAAATTACTGGCTTTAACAAGCATAAAAGAACTTGTAAAAACTCCTAAAAATAAGATTAACTTTGTAATTTTTTTTAACATCAAAACCTCCTTGTTCAAGTAAAACTTGAAAACAAAGACATCATACAATCAAAAATAAAATATGTCAAATTTTGTAAAGTAACATATTTTTCTTAAAATTTAAACAAATTATTTTTTTGACTTTAAACTTAATTTGATTACAAAAATTAACAAACTTTTTTTAAATAATTTAGTAAATTAAGTTAATTTAAAAGAAAAAAAACTTAAATAAAATTTTTTTAAGTTTAAAATAGTGAAATGATTTTGGGAACAAAAATTATAAGGCCAATTAGAGCTGATCCGAAAGCAAGAACTAAAACAGCACCTGCTGCTATATCTTTTGCAAGTCCAGCTTGATAATTTTCCTTTAAAGATACTAAATCAACAGTGGTTTCAATAGCTGTATTAAATAATTCACCTGAAATAACTAAACAAAATAAAATTAAACAAATAATCCATTCTCCTATAGAAATATGAAAAAAAATTCCCATTAAGATAACTATTAACATAATTAAAACATGAATTTTCATATTTCTTTCACTTTTAAAAGAAGAAAATATTCCTTTAAAAGCATATTTAAAACTATTTAATAACTTTTTATTTTTCATCAAATACTCCTTTTAATAAATATTTATTAACAAACATGATATATATTATTAAGTAAACTAAAGATAATAAAAATCCTCCAATAACATCACTTGCATAATGAACACCCAAATAAATACGACTAATTCCAATTAATAAAATTAAAATACTTAAAAAAACAATACCAAATAATTTTAAATATTTATTATTAACTTTTTTATACAAAAGATATATTAAATAACCATAAAAAGCTAAACTTATCATCGAATGACCTGACGGGAAACTATAACCGTTTTCTCTAATAATAGGAAAAATATTTGGCCTTGCTCTTTGAAAAATATTTTTAATTAAAAAGTTTAAACTAGAAACTAAAATTAAATTTAAAAAAACACTAAAAGCTACTTTATTATCTTTAAACCATAAAAATAAAAATAAAACTAAAATAATATAAACAAAAATACCACCAAAATTAGTAATTATAATAGCAAATATAGTTAAATTATCAGATATATAATCTTTAATCAAATTATATATAAAACTATCTATTTCTAATAAATCTTTATTAATAATATTAATGCTTAGAAAAGCAAAAATCATTATACAAATAATCATAATTATATACTTAATATATTTTTTCATTATACTCCTATCTTGGACAAAATATTTTTAAACAAAATGTTTTAAAACATTTTAAAAGATTTATAAATGTCATTCTCTTTTTTATAAATAGCTAATAAATTATCTTGATTATCAACTAAAGTTATATATAAATCAGTTTCATCTAATTTAAGAGAATTACCATTTTTAACTTTTTTTAATAAATTATTGTCTATCTTAACTATTTTAAAATCTAAACTATCTTGAATACTTATAAATTTTAAATTATCTAAATTAAATTTACCACTTTTAGTTCTTATTAAATCTTTCATAGTCATTGGTATATTTAATTTTATTCCAATATCATTTATTAAGCTTCGAATATAAGTTCCTTTACTAACTAAAGTTTTAAAAGTAAATTCTTGATTTTCTTGATAAGCTAGTAATTCTATCTCTTTTATTTCAACCAACCTTTTTGGCAAATTTACTTCTTCTTTATTTCTTGCATATTTATATAATCTTTTACCATTTATTTTAACGGCTGAATATTTTGGTACTTCTTGATTATAAGTTCCTTTGAAAGTTAATAAAGTTTTTTCTAATTGTTGTTTAGTTAAATTAATATTTTTTAGTTCTTTTTCTACATTACCAGTTATATCTAAAGTATCGGTTTTTAGACCAATTTTAACAGTTGCTATGTATTCTTTTGTATCAAGAGTTAATAAATCTAATATTTTGGTTCCTTTTCCAATTCCAATTACTAATAAACCAGTTGCTAAAGGATCAAGTGTTCCAGCATGTCCAACTTTTTTAATTTGATATTTTTTGCTTATTTCGTTTACAACATCACGTGAAGTTTTTCCTTTTTCTTTATTTACTAAAAGTATCCCGTTTAAATTATTTGAATCCATCCCAACTTGGTTCTCCTTTTTTATAATTTTGATAAAAATTATCCATTAATATGATTGATGTAAAGCCACTTCCGTATTTATATTTTTTTATTACTAGTCCTTCTTTATAACCAGCTGCTTCTGCTACTTTGTAAAAATTATCAGATACTTCAACAACCATACCTACATGACCTTTTTTATGAGCGATATCACCAGGTTTTATCTTGCCTTTTGCATTACTAGCTTTAACAGTTGAGATTTTAATACTAGCTATACTTGATGGTGGAGTTACATTAGTTGAAACATGAACCCATTGACTTGAATCACCAGTATAATAGCCTCCATCTAAAATAGCCCGATTAACAAAACCACTACAGTCTACCCCGAAAGGGTAATTAACTCCATTTTTTTGAACATCAGTACCACCAAAGGCCATTTTAACCAGACAACCCCACTTATTAGAAACACCCATAAAGTTATCACCATAATCTTTATAATCATTAAAGGAATGATGATGGCCACCTGCCCAAAAATAAGGAATATGAACATCAATGTGGCTTGATAAATATAAAGCAGCAGCTACAACACCTTCTCTTGTTTTATAACCAGCTGTTCGAACATTATTATATAAATTAGTATTATATTTAGAACCATCACCACATTTAATTGCATTTTTATTATTAGCATTTTTACCAATTTTCAAAGCATTTAAATTACTTTCCAATGATTTTTTATAAGCTAATTTATGCTGAGCTGCTTTTTCTAATAACTGTTCTTTTTCCGTTAAATACTTCTTTAACTCCTCTTCTTCAACTTCTTCTTCTAAAAGTTTTATATAATCTAAAGTAGCAAACTCATAACACTCTGTTATACCATTATAAGTATTTACACCAAGAAAAGTTTCAATTAAATGCATAACTAAATTAATCATGGTTGAAACTAAAAATCTTACAATATTTAAAGCTACTTTCATAAAATAGATTACTCTTAAAAAAGCTGGCTGCATACATAATCTTAATTCTTCCATTTTTTTCCTCTTATCTATTTTTCAAATTGATTATACTTAGAATTTTTATTTAAATTTTCACAGGATCCTTCATCTAAAACTGTTTTTACCGTACATGTATTATTAGCATTTATTAATGTATAATTATTACATTGTCTAAATTTTTGACAATCTTTATCTTCAACATGATCTTTACAATTTAAATAATCATCAATATTTTTTATACAGCTATCAGTAGCATTAAGATAACAATTTGATAATTTATAATTAGTATTAGGTCCATCAATGGATTTACCAATGATATTCATTATTAAATCAATTAAAGTTGGAATCAAAAAAACAAAAACCGCAGCTAATACTCTATTTTTAATATTTTTAGCTCCATCTTTATCTTCTGGATTAATAACATTTTTAAACAAATCAACTGTTATTGTAATAATTAATAACAAAGGAACAGCAAATCTAACAATATTTAAAATCATTTTTATCATATTCATAGCTTGTAAAAAACCTTTATTATCACAAATAAAATAACTTAAATTTAACATAAAATCACCAAACTAATTATACAATAATTTTTAAAATAAATAAACAATTTTTATTTAAATCATATAATGTTATAGAGGTGAATTATGTTTAATAATCCATATAATTACTACCCATATTTAAGTCAAGCAACTTCTTCAATGGCAAGAGGTGCTAGCATGCAAAATCTGGCTCGTCCTGGGTTATTTGCTGGACTTAAAAGTATTAAATGGGGAAATGTTTTAAATAATACCCAAAAGACTTTAAATGTTATTAACCAAGCCATTCCCGTTTATTATCAAATTAAACCTGTTTGGCAAAATGTAAAAAGTTTTAGTCATATCATGTCCGCCTTTAATGAACCAGATCAACCTAGAAAAAATATCAATCAAAATCAAGAAAAAGTACTAGAAAAAAAAGAAACTAGTTTAAATAAACCTACTTTCTTTATTGAATAGTATTTTTTTTTACATAATTATAACTATCTTTACACATATCTTCTAAAGTATATTTTGTAGTAAATCCTAATTCTTCCTTAGCTTTATCACAATTAGCATAACAAGCATCAATATCCCCATCACGTCTTTTTGTAATTTGATAATTAACTTTAATATGATTAACTTCTTGAAATTTATTAACAAGTTCTAAAACACTTGTTCCACGACCTGTTCCAAGATTATAAATTTTTAAACCCGTTTTTTTATTTTTTAAAGCCAGTAAATGACCATGAGCTAAATCTAAAACGTGAATATAATCACGAACACCAGTTCCATCAACAGTATTGTAATCATTACCATAAATATTTAAAACTGGTAACTTGTTTGTTGCAACTTTTACAATATAAGGCATTAAATTATTAGGAATACCATTAGGATCTTCTCCAATTAAACCTGACTTATGAGCACCAATTGGATTAAAATAACGCAAAACAGTAATATCATAATCTAAATTAGCTTTATAAACATCCGTTAAAATATTTTCAATCATTAATTTTGTCGTTCCATAAGGATTAGTTGTACTTAAAGGAAAATCTTCTTTAATTGGTAAAGTTTTAGGATTTCCATAAACTGTTGCACTTGATGAAAAAACAATTTTTTTAACAGCAAATTCTTGCATACACTCTAATAAGTTCAAAGTTGAAATTAAATTATTTTGATAATACATCAAAGGTTTAGAAACAGATTCCCCGACAGCTTTTAAACCAGCAAAATGAATAATACTATCAAACTTTTCTTTTTCAAAAATATGTTTCAATTCTTGTAAATTACATAAATCTTCTTCATAAAATTTAACTTCTTTTCCAGTTATTTCTTTAATTTTTTCTAAAACTTCTTTTTTAGAATTAACTAAGTTATCAACAATTACCACTTCTTGCTTATCATTTAATAATTCAACTACGGTATGGGATCCAATATAACCACATCCACCTGTTACTAGTACTTTCAATTTTTCCTCCTAATAAGTAATTATTTTTTTATCTATTTCTTTTAATCTTGTTTCTAAATCTTTTGGAATTGTAATAAAATCTTTTTCTCCATCCGAAATATATCGCGTTTTTTCTAACATTTTAAAGACCATCTTAATATCAAATTCTTGACCATTGTTATCATAAGCTCGGCATCTTTTTAAATAAGTTCTATCAAACGTTTTATCAAAAGGCGATACTTCTGGCTCCCAACCAACTCTTAAAGCAACTTCTGTTTCATAAGTTTTATTTTGGTCAGTACTTTTTAAAACATACTTATAATTACTATGACTTTTAGAATAAGGACTACCAAATGGTAAAGCAATGATTGGTACATATTTGTTAGGTATTATCTCGTCCAATTGTTGATAAACATAAACTATTTCTTGTTGAACCCTACTACTACTAGCTGTTTTTATATCTAGATGATTTTTAGTGTGATTTCCTATATCATAACCATTTGCAACTAACCATTTCATAATTTCTTGATTATAATCTGGTTGATTACATAAAGCTCCTGTTAAAAAGAAAGTGGCTGTTACTTTAAAATCAGGATATTTTTTCTTAAATTCTTCTAAAATACCAATAGCTGAATCAGGATCAAATTTTAAAGAACCATCGGCATTTTTTCCTATGACTTTAAAATTATCCGCATTTCCATCATCAAACGTTAAAATAAGAGGACTTTTACCAAGTTCTGTTTCAATAAGATCATTAGCATAATCAATAAGACGAACCATCCGATAATTATTCTGATAATAAAACTCTAAATCTTCTCGAAAAGCATCAGGGGTTCTGTTATAACCATCTTTATCAACATTACCGCCAATTGTCCCTGTCGAGTTACTCGTTTTTTCTCTAATACCATGATACATCATAATTGGTACTTTTCCTAACTCATTAACTTTTAACTCTTGATAAGTTGTAAGAGGAATACTACCTTTAGAAACAATCACACTTAACTTTTTACCTTCTAAATTACTACTAATAACAAAATCTTTTTCTATATCATCAGAAAATTCATAAACAATATTTAATTCTAAATGATGTTTTTCTGAATAATCTTGAACTTTCTTAATTTCGAAATTTTTAAAATTTTCAATAACTTCTTTTTGCTCATTTTGATTACTGTTATCTTTTTTAATAAAATTCTTCTTATTTACTAAAATTAAAGTTAAAATTAAACCAACTATAATAAAAACTATAATAATTACATTTTTAGTATTTACTTTTCTTTTCATAATCTCCCTCTATGTTTCTATTATACCATTTTTTTTAACAAAACTATACAAATATTTAAAATAATCATAAAATACATTGGTGATACTATGTTTAAAAGAAAAAATCACGGTATGATTTGTTATTGTAATACTTGTCGAACCAGAAGAAAAACCAGTTTTTTATATAATATTATTTTAAGTATTGCTCTAATAATATGCCTTTATCAATTATTTATTATTTTACTAGCTTTTACAAGATTAAATTGTTTTATTTTGTTTTTTGAAATACTATTTTTCACATTTCTTTTATCAAGAAGTTTATTTTAATAAAAAAAGATTTAATAATTAAACACTCATTAAATCTTTATTTTTATTTTCAACAATTTCTTCAATTTCTTTATTATATTTATCAACTAAATTTTGAACTTTATCACTTGCTATCTTAAAAACATCTTCCGGTAGTTCAGATTCTTTTAAAAGTTCTAAAGTATCTCTTCGATGATTTCTAATACTAACTTTATTCTCTTCAGCTATTCCTTTAGCTTGCTTAACAAGTTCACGTCTCCTATCCTCGGTTAATGCAGGAATAATAATTCGAATACTTTCCCCATCATTATTAGGAGTAAGTCCTAAATTAGCTTCAAAAATACTTTTTTCAATAGCACTTAAACTTGATTTATCAAAAGGTTTAATTAATAATTGACGTGCTTCAGGTACCGAAATTGTAACTAAACTTTTTAAAGGGGTCAAAGAACCATAATAATTAACCATAATCCCATCTAACATACTAGGATTAGCTCGTCCTGCATTAATTTTTTTAAGTCTTTCTTCTAAACTTATAATAACTTTTTTTAAATTATCTTCAAATTCTTTTATAATTTCTGTTTCCATAAATATCCTTTCTAACTAATTTTAACACATATTTTTAAAATAAACAATTTAGATTAAATTTTTTCTAAGAAAAGTTTTAACATTATTATCAAGATAAATTCCTATTTTTCCTTGTAGAACAACTTTAATAAAACCAAGTCCATAAATCACTAAATCTTCATGATATTTTAAATCATATTCTCTATAAGCTAAATTTGTTAAAGTAGCATGCCTTGAATTAATTCTTTTAACAGGAATTTTATTAGAAATATATAAAGTAAAACTATTTCGATCTCCATCAAGATAGTCAATTCTTAAAAAATCACCAATTATTAAACTTTGACCTTTATTGATTTGATAAGTTTTAGGTTTGATTTCCTTTTTTGAATTTAAAAATTTAGAATATTTTGAATCTTTTTGATAAATTAAATTTGAATATTCAACAAGACCTGGAGTATCTACTAAAGTTAATTTATCATTAACTTCAATATAAATTTTATCTAAAGTTGTCTCAGGCATGTTTGAAGTTGTTAAAACTGGTTCTTTATTAGAATAATTACTAATAATTTTATTAATTAAACTACTTTTTCCAGCATTTGTTTCTCCAACTAAATAAACTTCTTTACTAGTTTTATATTTTAAAATTTTTTTATACAAATTATCCATTTCAAAGTTATTGATAGTACTAACAATTAAATAATCTTTAAAATCATATTGTTCTTTTAAATAATTAATAATTTTTTCTTCTTTTACACTTTTTGGTAAAACATCTCTTTTATTTAAAACTAAAATGATATCGTTTTTTAAATATTTTTTAATATTATCAAGATTATCAGGAATATTTAAAATATCAACAATATATAAAACTAAATCTTTTTTTAAATTAATACTTTTTAAGATTTTTAAATATTGTTCTTTATTACTAGTAATATTTTCATGAATACCATAATTTTTAGCTTTAAAACAACGCATACAATAAGCATTTTCTAAATTTGGAGTATAACCTAAATTTAAAATATTTTCATTTTGTAAAGTTACACCACAACCTAAACATTTTTTCTTTTTAGTCATAATAACTACCTCTTTTAATTTTATATTTCTTTTTTAAAATTGTTTCAATTTTCCTATTTAATCTAGTTACTTTTAAATCAAAATCTAAAACAGGATCAACTAAAATAGTCAACATTCCTAATCTATTACCAAGTAAAATATCAGTTAGTATCTGATCACCTATAATAACCATTTCTTGATAATCAAACTTTTCTTGTTTTTTTATTTTTAAAATTCCAAATCTCGTTGGTTTTAAAGACAAAGAAATATATTTACAGTTAATAGGATCACAAAATTTTTTAACTCTATTTTTATGATTATTACTAGCAACATAAATAATAAAATCTTTTTTTAATTTTTTAAGAAAAGTTGCAACTTCTTCTTGACAAACTTCATCTTTAACACTTCCTAAAGTATTATCTAAATCAAAGATTAATATTTTATAACCTGATTTTTTTAATTTTTGATAATCAATTTTAAAAATATCTTTTTGATACATTTTTGGTCTAAAAACGCTCATTTTTCACCTACATTTCTTTTTCTAAAAATTCTTTTAAGTTTCTAGCTACTTCAATTGGTAAAAACTTACTTAATTCCTCTAAACTAGCTTCTTTTATTTTTTTTATGGAGTGAAACTGCTTTAATAATTCTTTTTGTCTTTTAATACCTATTCCTGGTACTAATTCTAAAATACTAGCTAAAGTTCCTTTATTTTTTAAAGTTCGATGATAATTAATAGCATAGTTATGAACTTCTTCTTGAATTTTAGATAAGAATAAATATAAATTACTATTTTTTGGAAGTAATATCTCTTCTAAATTGGAATTAACAATGACATTAGTTTTATGATTATTATCTTTAGCAAGACCAATTAGAGGAATAGTTAAATTTAAAGATTTTAAAATATTACAAGCTACTTGAATTTGATTTTTACCACCATCAACAATAATTAAATCTGGTTTTTCTAAATTTTCCACTATTACTCTTTGATATCTTCGATAAATTACTTCTTCCATAGCTTTTAAATCATCTTTAGTATTAATATCAATTTTATATTTTCGATATAAATTTTTAAGAGGTAAGAAATTTTCAAAGACAACCATACCAGAAACATAAAAAGTTCCAAATAAATGAGAATTATCAAAAGCTTCTATACGATTTACTTTCTTAATATTTAATAAAGAACTAAGTTCTTTACTAGCTTCTTCTCTTTTTCTAGTATCATGATTAATTGTTTTTAATTCATTTTCTAAATAAATTTTAGCATTATCAAAAGCTAGATTTAAAAGATTTTTCAAATCCCCTTTTAAAGGAGTCCTAACTTTAACTTGAAAATAATCACTTAAAATCACGGTATCAATCGTATTAGGAACTAATATTTCTTTTGGTAAGATATGATGTTCATAAAAATTAACTAAATATTCTAAAAAATCTTCTTCAGGGCTTTCAACTAATTCTACAATTTTTTGATGTCTCTCAAACAAAGTTCCTGATCTTATAAAAAAAACTTGAAAAGCTAGATAATTATCTTTAACATAGTAATTAAATAAATCTAGGTTAAAATCTTTATTTAAAACAATTTTTTGTCTTTTTAAAGTAATTTCAATATCTTCAATCATTTGTTTATATTCCAAAGCCTTTTCAAAATTCATAACTGAACTAGCTAGATTCATTTCTTCGTGTAGTTTTTTTAAAATATTGGTAGCATCACCATTTAAAAAGGAAGTTATATCATCTTTCATCTTTTGAAGTTTATCTAAATCAACTTCATTTTTACAGTAACCAAGACACTCTCCAATATGATAATAAAGACAATAATCTTTTTTTAAAGTTTCACATTTTCTTAAAGGATAAATACGATTTAACATATAAACTGTTCTTCTAGCACTTCCAACATTAGGAAATGGGCCATATAAATTACTTTTATTTTTTTTTAAAGAAACATTTCTAACGACTCTTAAAATAGGATATTTATCTTTTGTAAATTCTATATAAGGATAACTTTTGTCATCTTTTAATAAAATATTATATTTCGGATTATATTTTTTAATTAAGGTAATTTCTAAAATTAAACTTTCTAGTTCACTAGATGTTACTATGTATTCAAAATCGTGAATATCACTTACTAGTTTTTTTGTTTTCCCGGTTACACGACCTGTAAAATAACTTTTTAATCTTTTTTTTAAATTTTTAGCTTTACCAACATAGATAACATTACCATTTATATCTTTCATTTGATAAGATCCTGGTAATTCGGGAACTATTTTTAATTTATTTTGAAACATATTAACCTCCTTTTTAATTATATAGTATTTTTTTAAAATTAAAAAGAAAAAATGTATATTAACTATACATTTATACTTCTACATGAATTCCATTACTAAACTAATAACAAAGAATAGAAAACCCAGTATCAAAGTAATACGACTAATAACAAGTTCTGATCCTCTTTCTTTTCTTTTATTAAATAAATCCATACTACCACCACTAATAATTTGACTAGCAGGTTCAGCTTTTCCACTTTGAAGTAAAACAATAATAATTAATAAAATAGAAATTATTAATAAAACTATTTGCATAATATCAACCTCACGCATAATAAAATATCACATTTTAAGAATTTAAGCAAGATTTTTAAATCTTTTTTAATAGAAATTTAAAAGTTGTAATATATTTTTTTATTTATAATAAAAAATGTTTTTAAAAAGATTGACTATAATTGAACTTTTTTACTTTTTTATTCTATCTAAACAAGTGTTAAAATATATGGATTTTCTATACTTCCATCTCCTTGGGATATTAAAGTATCAGATCGAAGATTGATGACTGGTCTAATGCCATATGTATATCTAGCATGTCCATATTCAGCTAAATTTCCATTATAATGAATAGCAAATATACTAACACTACCATAAGCAGACTCAAAACGTGAAGGTGTCATGGTCCAAAAATAAAAATTAGTATTTAAATAATAATTTTCATTTATTAGATTTTGGGTTGCTCCAGCAATAGCTACTTCATCAGCTGTTATTAAAGCAATAGGATAAGTTAAATCACTATTCCCGCGACTGGTTGTCGTTGAAAATTTATTACTTTCCTGACTGCATTTTAATGTTGCTGTTTTGTTAGCATCACTATATAATCTTTTATTTGCTGAATAGTTAGTGCCTGGTACTAAACTATAGCCATTTCCATTATTATTACTTGCGAATGTTCTATCATTACAGAAGGTTCCATCTACTATATAATTTGTTAATAAATTACCAGCACTATCAGTCTTACCTACAATATTAGTTTCATACCAATTATCAATTACTGTTTTTACAGTACTATCATTATCATTTGTAAGAGTATTTTCATAATTATTTGAAGAATATGATATATACTCTGCTTGAACACTTGTTTCACTTACATAACTATCAATTTTTAATATTACTTGACAAGAATCGGTACTATTTGTATTCACGCAAGTATATGGATAATTAGAAAAATTATCTTGCATTTCACTGAATGTTCCACTGGTAATATTCCCAGTTAATTTAAATGTTTCCGTCTCTTCATCAAACTCATAGTCAGAGCTAAAATAATAGGTAGTTAAAGCTTGAATATTGCGATAATTTAATTGACTGCTTGTTTGAAGTGAAAAGTCTTTGCCATACATATAACCAGCATAAGTTGGATCTGCATATTTGGAGTTATATTGATAAGTTGTATTGTTAATAATTGTAGAATTACCGGTTGCATTAGGTGTCGTTCCACTATAAATCATCCGGATTGAACCATCTCCATTCATTCTAATTATTTTCCAGTAATATCCAGCAAAGTAAACATTGTTGTTTTCGACATCGCCTCGATAAATATAGGAGTCTCCGTAATCATCTTCAACTTTGTATAAGCCTTGTTCACTTCTTATACTGCTTGCTATTTTATGAGTTGTTACGTCAGCTAGAGTTATTCTTTGTAAATTTTCATCGGTTCCTAAAATTTTATAAACCGTTTGACAATTAGTACCATAGCTTCCAACATAATCAGATCCACAAGTATAATAATTTAAATAAGTATCACTTAAAGTATCTGTTATAATCTCACCTGTTAATTTAAAACCTCCTGTTTCTTGGTTAAACTCATAACCAGTAGCAAACATATACCTATAACCACTATCTCCTGTATAAGCATTACTTACATTTTGTGTTAGTTGTTCAACATAAGTATAACTTGGGGCTGTATCATTTAAATTGGGATAGCCTTTATTCTCTATTTGGGTAATAGCTGTCTCGACATTATCTACTTGATGTTCAGATACTAAAATGCAATCTCCTAATTTATTAAAACCATTATTTAAACAATAATTATTGCCCATAATATCCATATTTTTAATTATTTGATATGTTTCTGTATTATTTTTAGTTAATTTAATGGTTATATCTGTATTACTATTAGCATCATTTTTTGGTATTACATAAACTTGTACTTCAACACTTGTCTTTTTATTCAATGAATAATTTATTTCTAATTTATCACTTGTATCTGTTTGTTGATTTCCTAAACTATCTTTATAAGAAAATTGAACATCATTTGAAGTACCTATTATTTCTAATTTTATTTCTTCATTTGTTGCTAATATTTCATCTTTTTCTTCTGGATTTTCATAGTTTTTTATCGTTGTTATTAAATAGGTTTTATTATTCTCTACATATGTCTCATCATTTTCTACCATAAGTGGCATATTCATTGTTTCTAAATTGCCATCTACTCTTACTTTTAAACTTAAATAACTATTTTCCCATTCTTCTGTTGTATAACTA
>CALVPE010000003.1 GCA_944350485.1 uncultured Bacilli bacterium | reverse complement strand
ACCAAATTCAAACACACCATTATTTACATAATTATAAAATGATGGTTTAGAAAAATCTAAAATATCAGGATGATTAATATATAAATGATTTATAGTTTGTCCTTTTTTAATTAATGGAGTAAGAGTCTTATTAATTTCAAATACTTCTTCTGGAGTTAGATTAATACCTTTTCTAGCTTCACTTTTGACTTCTCTATAAGAATCATCTGCTTTTCTAGCATAATAGGTATAATCTTTCTTTTCTACAACCACTTCTAGATTTACATCCATTACAAACATAAGGTGACCTAGCAAGTCTAGCACACGAGATATCTCTATCATAATTATTATTTTTATACGTTCCATACTGTTTAGGTTCAAAATATATTTTGTTTCTATCTATTTCTCTTAAAATAGAAGAATGAGATCTGTTAATTTCTTTAGCTATTTGATTAATGGATTTATTTTCGTTTAATCCATCTTCAATATTTTTTCTATCTTCATAAGATAGATGACAATAATTTGCCATTTAAAATACCTCCTTCAATGACAAATAAACTGCTTGTAAGGTATTATACAGTTATAAATCTTATTGCACAACTTCTGTGCACTTCTTTTTTTAAAATACATTTAAGTTAAAGTATTAAAAAATTACTTTTAAACACTTGATTTTTAATACCATTTGTGGTATTTTATATGCATGAACACGTAAGTGTTTTTTATTTAACTTTAAAAAGGAGATTTTATGGTAAAAAAACAAGGTAAAAAAAATATTAAGAAAGAAGTAAAAAAAGATAATTTGATTGTGCAGATAAAAAAAGAAATGGCTAAAGTGCATTTTCCTAATAAAAAAGAAATGGTTAAATATAGTATTGCAACAATTAGTTTTGTTATTTTCTTTGGAATATACTTTTATTTAATTCAATTAGCTATGGCTTTTATAAAATCTTTAATATAGTAAAGGAGTGTAATTGTGGAAGAAAAACAATGGTATGTAGTTAATACTTATTCAGGACATGAAAATAAAGTAAAAGAAAAATTAGAGATGCGTGCAGAATCTATGGATATGAAAGATTATATTTATCGAGTAATTGTTCCGGAAGAGAAAATTATTGAAGAAAAAGATGGAGTTAAAAAGGAAAAAGTTAAAAAGTTATTTCCTGGTTATATTTTAGTTGAAATGGTTATGAGTGATGAAGCTTGGTTTATTGTTCGAAATACGCCAGGAGTAACTGGTTTTATTGGATCAAGTGGAAAAGGTGCAAAACCTACCCCGCTTCAACCTTATGAAGTTGACAATTTATTAAAAAATATGAATATGGAAGCAGTTGAAATTAAAAATAACTTGCAAGTTGGAGATCAAATCAAAATTATTGATGGTCCATTTTCAGGTATGTTTGGTAAAATTGAAAGTCTTGATGAAGAAACAAAAATGGTTAATGCTATCGTTGATTTATTTGGTCAAGAAACAACAATTGAGTGTGAATTAAATCAAGTTAAAAAGGCTTAATATGGGAAGAGTTTTGGTTGAAGATCATGATTTAGAAGAAATTAGATTTGGACGAAAAATTGGATTTAATGGTAAAGAAGGAAGTTGTTATTTTTCAGAAGATGACAATCAGGTTATCAAATTATATCACATATTTTTAGGTACAAGAAAGGTTTATTTTGATGGATTAGTCTCAAATTCTATTTCTTTTCCAAATGATATTTTAATTTATAAATATACTGAAGCAATTGCTGGTTATACAATGGATTATTTTCCAGGTATACAACTATATAATGGTTTTCCTAAATCACTTGAATTAAATAATTTAAAGAAAGCATATCAAGATTTAAAAAGAGTTGTAGAAACCTATAAAGATATAAATATGTATGATTTATGTGTTGCTAACATTTTATTTGACTTTCAAAGAGCAAAATTTAACTTAATAGATACAAGTCGTTGGTATCCATGTTTTAATTCAAATAATAGTAATTTAGACGAATTACATAAAACTTTAGCTTATATTATTTGCCATGGTAATTTAGCTTGGTTAAATGAATATATGAATAAAAGTAAAGAATTATTTGAATTATATAAGTATTATAAATTAGGACAAGCTGTTCCATTTTTAGAATTACTAGAGGCCATTTCTAAAGAAGTAAATGAAAAATTTGAAATTTGTCCGATAACTATTGAAGATTTAATACCAAAAATGTATAAAAAAAGCTAGTTTTTAGCTGTGATGAGCTTAAAAGGCTTGATTTTTAATTTTAAAAATGGTATTATCATACTGCTATATTTTATTGATATAGATTATATTGTTAGTGGGAG
Organism: uncultured Bacilli bacterium; assembly: GCA_944350485.1. GTDB lineage: Bacteria > Bacillota_I > Bacilli_A > RF39 > UBA660 > RUG591. Next base: position 5,798 of record CALVPE010000003.1, on the reverse strand, counting down.
GCAAATGTCTTAACTTAAAAAAGGCGGACAAAGTTAGCTATTTGAACCAAACAAAAAAAAAAAACAAAAAAATGAAAGGATGTGTTTTTCGTGGCAAAGGAAGTTGTTAAAAAAATTAAGTTAGCAATTCAAGCAGGAAAAGCTACCCCTGCTCCACCAGTTGGAACGGTTTTAGGACCTGCTGGAATTAACTTACAAGAATTTTGTACTAAGTATAATGAGGCAACAAGAGATAAAATGGGAGATGTAGCACCAGTTGAAATTACTATTTATGATGATAGAAGTTTTGATTTTGTTGTTAAAACTCCACCTACTGCATTTTTAATTAAGAAATATGCTAAGGTACAAAAAGGTTCTGTTAAAGGTAAAAATGAAATAGTTGGATCATTAACAGAAGATCAAGTTAAAGAAATTGCTACTATTAAATTACCAGATTTAAATGCATATGATCTTGAAGCAGCTATTAAAACAGTTAAAGGTACTGCAATTAATATGGGAATAGAAATTAAATAAAAAAATATAATAATCATATAGGTTAAACCTATGTGGAAGGATTAGTCCGCTAAGACCACAAGGAGGTAAAAATGAAAAAAAGAGGAAAAAGATATAATGAAGCTTTATCTAAGATAGATAAAACTAAATTATATTCTAAAGAAGAAGCAGTTAGTTTAGTAAAGATGACATCTAATGCTAAGTTTGATGCTACTATTGAAGTAGCTATGTATTTAAACCTTGATACTAAAAAAGCTGATCAACAATTGAGAGGAGCAGTTGTTCTTCCAAATGGAACAGGTAAAACTAAAAAAGTTTTAGTTGTTGCAAGAGGAGAAGCTGCTAAAGCTGCAAAAGAAGCTGGAGCTGACTTTGTTGGTGATGTTGATATGGTAGAAAAAATTGAAAAAGAAAATTGGTTCGGTTTTGATACTTTAATTGCAACACCTGATACAATGCCACTTCTTGGTAAGTTAGGTCGTATTTTAGGACCAAAAGGTTTAATGCCAAATCCAAAAACAGGAACTGTTACTACTGATGTTGTTAAAGCAATCAATGATGTTAAGTCAGGTCGTGTTGAATATCGTACTGATAGTTTTGGTAATATTCATGGTATTATTGGAAAAGCTAGTTTTGAAGAAGATAAATTAGTAGAAAACTTAAGTACTTTTGTAAATACAATTTTAAAACTAAAACCTGCTACTGTTAAAGGTGATTATGTTAAAAATGTAAGTATTTCATCTACACAAGGTCCTGGAATTAAAATTAGTGTTGATTCATTTGACAAATAAAAAAAAGATGTTATAATATAAGAGTTAAAAAAAGACCGAAGACAGTAGGTAATTTGTAAATCCTACCGAGGACTATTAATTATTAGATATTAAGAGTCCTTTATGGACTCTTTTACTTATTCGGTTAAATAAAGGAGGAAAGAATGGCAAATCCTAAGATATTAGAACAAAAACAACTAGTAATTGATGAAATCAAAGATAAAGTTGAAAATTCTAATAGTGTTGTTTTATTTGATTATCGTGGACTAACTGATGCTGAAATTAAAGAATTAAAAATTGCTTTAAGAGAAGTTGATAGTGAATATAAAGTTTATAAAAATACTTTAATTAGTCGAGCATTAAATGATTTAAATATTGATATTGAGGAATATTTAAATGGTCCAAATGCGGTTGCATTTAGTAAAGATCAAATTGCACCTATTAAAGTTTTGGCTAATTTTATGAAAAAGCACAAAGCTATTACTTTAAAAGTAGGACTAGTTGATAAAGAAGTTACATCTGAAGATAAATTACAAGAACTTGCAACAATTCCATCAAGAGATGGCTTATTAACAATGTTAGCTGGTGGAATGTTGGCTATACCAAAAGATTTAGCAATATGTTTAGATTTATATGCTAAAAAATTAGAAGAAAATAATTAAAATAAGGGAGGAATTTAAAATGGCAAAATTAACAAAAGATGAATTTATTAGTGCATTAAAAGAAATGAATTTATTAGAAATTAAAGAATTAGTAGATGCAATGAAAGAAGAATTTGGAGTAGATCCAAGTAGTGTTGCAGTTGCTGCTCAACCAGTTGCAGGAGAAGCTGTTGAAGAAGGACCAAAAGCTGTTACCGTTACATTAGTAAATGCTGGAGCTGCTAAGGTTAATGTTATCAAAGTTATCAAAGAAATCACTGGTTTAGGATTAAAAGAATCTAAAGAAATTGCTGATAACGGTGGTGCTGTTAAAGAAAATATTTCTGTTGATGAAGCTAATGAAATTAAAGCTAAATTAGAAGAAGCTGGCGCTGAAGTAGAAGTTAAATAATAAATTCAAATTTTTAAAAAGGTATAGTTGAAGCTATACTTTTTTTTACTATAAAGTTTGTAAATTTAATTAATAAATTAATAAAAATGTTATTTTAAATCATTTTTTGTAAAAAAAGAGAGATTTTTAAGTAAAATATCAATTATTGTCATCTTTACTAATAATTTTTTTTTTGTTATAATAACTTAGTATAGAGGAGATTCACATATGACTTTAAATGGAATTTTAGATATATTAAAAACTATAGTTGATATTTCGTTGGTTTGGATATTATTTTATTATGTCTTAAAGAATTTTAAAAACAATGTTAAAATGTCACTTTTAATTAAAGGGGTTTTAGTTATTGTTTTAGTAAAATTGCTAAGTGATTGGTTAGGTTTTACAACTGTTGGTTTATTGCTTGAATATGTAATTGAATGGGGACCATTAGCTTTAATAATTATTTTTCAACCTGAAATACGAGGTGCTTTAGAGCAACTTGGTCGTAGTCAGCTTTTAGGACGTCATAAAATATTAACAGTTGATGAAAGAGAAAAATTAGTTTATGAAATCATTCAAGCTGTTGACTATTGTCGTAAATCAAGAATTGGTGCTTTAATAGTTTTAGAAAGAGATATCAGTCTTTCTGATTATATCGATAAAGCAAAACCATTATATGCTGATTTAACTAATGAACTTTTAATTTCTATTTTCTTTCCTAATAATCCCCTTCATGATGGAGCAGTTATTATTCAGGGAAATAGAATTAGCTGTGCGGGAGCTGTTTTTCCAACTAGTAATAATATAAAACTTAATAAAAGACTTGGCACACGTCATCGTGCGGCTTTAGGTATTGCTGAAGAAACAGACGCAATTAGCTTAGTAGTATCCGAAGAAACAGGAAGAATTTCTATTGCTGTTAAAGGAGAACTTTTCTATAATTTATCCCTAGATGATGCTAGAATGATGTTGATTGATGAATTAAGACCAAAAGTAACAGAAGATGAAAACGAAAGTGAAAATGAGGAGGACATCTATGAAGAAAATAATTAAAAGAATATGCCTTTTCATCGGTAAAATGCTACGCTTTTTTGATCGAATTATAATTACTCCTATTATGAAATTATTTATTCGAATAAATGATTTCTTTACTAAAAATAACAAGACAATTGAAAAATTATTTGCCAATAAACAATTTTTAATTATTTTATCTTTATTATTAGCTTTTTTTACTTATTATGCTGTTGATCATAATTTAACAGCTTTAGTTGATAATTCTGCTGATATTTTATATAGTCAACCTGTTAAAGCTATTTATAATGAGGAAGCTTATGTTGTAGAAGGTTTACCAGAAAGTGTTGATGTTATTTTAATAGGTCGAAAAAGTGATATTTATTTAGCTAAGCAAAAACCTAATAAAGAAGGTATTTCAGTTGATTTAAGAGAATTATCAACTGGTACTCATAAAGTTAATTTAAAATATCGCCAAACTGTTGAGTCTGTAGATTATAAAATTGATCCTTCAACAGTAACTGTTATTATTTATGATAAAGTAAGTTCTACTAGAGAAGTAACACCGGAATTATTACATCGTAATAACTTAGATAGTAAATTAGATATAAGTGATATTTCTTTAAGCAAAACTGAAGTTACAATTAAAGGTTCAGCTAAAAAATTAGAAAGTGTTGCTTATGTTAAGGCTTTAATTGATGTTGATAATATAATTGAACCTACTGTTGGAAAAACAAATATTAGCAATAATAAATTAGTTGCTTATAACGATAATGGTGAAATAGTTGACGTTGAAATATTACCTGAAACAGTAGATGCTACATTAACCATTACTTCAACTAGTAAAGTTGTTCCGATTAAAGTTGTTCCAATTGGCGATATTGCTCTTGGTTATGCTATTAAAACAGCTACTCCTAGTGTTGCTAATGTAACTATTTATGGCGATGAAGAAGCTCTAAAATCAATTGAATATATTCCTGTTAAAATAGATGTTACTAATTTGTCAGCTTATAAAGAATTTAATGTTAATTTAGAAAAACCTAATGGTGTTAGAGCTATAAGTGAAAAAACAGTTTCTATTAAAGTAGATGTAGCAGCCGAAGAACAAAAAGAAATAAGTGGTATTTCTGTTCAAACCATTAATTTAAGAGAAGGATTAAAAGTTTATGCTTTAGGAGAAGGAAATAATACTATTTCAGTAATAGTTAAGGGAAGTAAGGATTTAATAGATCAAGTTGAAGCTTCTAATATTCGAGCAACAGTTGATTTATCTGAATATACAACTCCTGGTGAATACGAAGTAGATGTTAAAGTAACAGGTGATGATTTAAAATTAAGTTATACTTCTAAAACTAAAAAAATAAAAATTGAAATTTATAAATAAGAAGATAGTTTGAAATCTATCTTCTTTTTGTTTTTGTATTTTAAAGGGAATTAATAATTAAAAGATAAAAAAATAACTAATTTAGATTTACTAATCTAGTTATTTCTTTTATATCATTTTTAATGGGCTTATACTCATCAAATTCAAAAAATTTAGTACAAAAACTAGTTGGTCCATTATTTTTTAAATCATCATATAAAGTTAGTTTATTATTATAATATTCAATGGTGGCTTCTAAATTAAGCTCAATGTCATATAACTCTCTTTTTAATTTCATAAAATCTTTATTTTTTAAAAGTTCATCATAGTTATCAACATATTCATTAATTTCATAAGTAGTTTTATCTAATAAAGTAATTAATTCTTCTGGAGTACATTCCTTAGAATTAAAACTAAAAAAGTTATTAAAAGCATCTTCTTTAATACTTAAATTATCTTTAATAAATTGTGTTATTTCTTTATATAACTTATATTTTTGTTTTAAATAATTATTTATATCCTCCTGAGCTATATTAAGTGGTGTCAACATTTCACTTATTTTGCTTTTACTAATAACTAAAATAATAATTAAGAATATAATAACTAAAACTACTAATAAAATACCAAATATTACTAGTTTATTCATCTTATCACCATAAATATTATACTAAATTTATAGGTGATTTACAAGTTAAAAAACAACAGGTTCAGTAAATTCAATGAAATCAATATAGATATTCCAAACCATATACCAAAGATTATCATTTTGTTTTAAAAGAATGAAATCTTTGCCCCAAGCTTCAAGGGTTCCTTCGAATATACGATCCCGCCATTCTAAAGAATCAGAAAATGACATATAAATTTTGATATTTTTACCTTTATTTTGATTTAAAATATGTTCAGCATAACTATTTTCCGATTCCATATTATTTCCTTGTGGTACTTTATATTGATTTGGTATTGTTGCTTGGCGATAATTTAGATTGGTATTTGGATATGTGTTTAAAAAATCTTCTCTATAAGGATTATAATTATATGTATTCATAAAACCTCCACTAAAATATATGAAAGAATATTTTAAAAATTCTAAAAATTTGTTATACTAATTATGCTTTAAAAAATTAAATTAG
>CALVPE010000002.1 GCA_944350485.1 uncultured Bacilli bacterium | reverse complement strand
GCAATTAAAAATAAAAAATATAAACAACCAAATAAAAAGGCTGAAAAAGCACAAATTAATTCCCCACAAGGACCATAGCCACAAATACCCAAAATACCAATTAAAATATATAAAATTCCATATAATTAAGCTTGATAAAAAAATTTTTTATTTATTTCTTTTTTTGTTTTTCGTTTAGCCATATTAACCTACTTTCTTCTAAGATAATTATAACATTTTAGAAAAAAAAGACAAGAACTAACTTGCCATTTTAAGATAATAATGAAAAAATCCAAATAATAAACACCTTAATAACTACTATATTTTAACTAGAAGATTTTCGTGTTAGTCTTCAATTTTTTTATTAGAAAATTTTTTTAACTTAAACTATTTTTCTTTAATTCTTTTTCTTCTTCAAATAAATGAGAATTTTCTTTTAATATCTTCATATAGTTTTCAACATAATCTTTTGATACTTCTTGATAAATATTATCATCCCCATCTGCAAACATACTCATATACCATTCTTGATTTGGTATCCATAAAAATTGATCATTTTTCTTATCATAAATTAAAACTTGTAAGACAATATCTCTTTCAGATACTCGAACGACAACTCCAGTAGCTCGTTTATAATATCGATATTCATTTTCAACTTTATTATTTAACACTTAATACCTCCTCTTCATAGTAGAGTCATATTCATATCCAATTGCCCCATTAGGAGCTTTTACTCTACTTTGAAATATCCTTCTTAATTTATCAGCTTGTCTTGCTAAATTAGCTGGAGCATTTATATCCCGAACAACCTCATATAAATCTCTTGTGGAACCTTCTTTTATTTGATATCCAAATGGTGTATGAAATTGTAACTCAAATATTTCCTTTTTATCCAAAGTGCCAATTCGAACATTGATACCTTGATAATATGGTTTACCCCAATTATTTTTAACTTCTAATACTTGATAGCCCATGTCCTCTATTCTATGCAAATATTCATCAACTTTTGTAACATAAAAATCATCTGGAATTAAGATTGTATAACGAATACTATCGCAAATATTATGAGTTGCACGATAATAAGAACCATTATAATCTTTACTATCAGATATTATTTTTCTCTTTAAACCTTCCATCGTTTTTAACCGATTAGAAAAAGAAGCAAATTGACTAATATTAGGTTCTAGCAAACTTGCTAAATCGCTTGATATTGATGGTTCTAGTAATTTGGATTTTTCATAAATTGATTTTGCATAATCACTAACAATCTTTTTATTTTCTTCATCCAATTCATCAAATAAAGAAGGACTTTCCTTATGAATTTTGCTTTGTAGATATATCTGAACTTCATATCTAATTTCTAAATACTCATCAACTGTTAATTCATTGCTATCACTCAATATATCATCTCCTTGACATTTCTTATCTATATGTTATATTAAAATTAGTAAAAAGTAAAGAAAAACAAAGTAATTTTTTAATAAAATGAATTTTACTAATATTTAATATTAATTAATAATTAACTAAATAATTAAAATATTTAATAAAAATGTAATAGTTAAAAAACTAATTTACTTTAATTCGTATATTTAGAAAGGTGAATTGATAACAATGAAAATAATTATTGATAAACAAGAAATAGAGCTTCAAAGAGCAAATAGTTTTTTTAAAAGACTAAAAGGTTTTATGTTTCTAACTAATATAAAAAAAGCTTTATTATTTAAAACAAAAAGTATTCATACTTTTTTTATGAGAGAAAAATTAGATATCATTGTAACAAATAAAAATAATAATATTATTAAAATATATAAGAATTTAGATAAGAATAAAATCATTTTTCATAAAGATGCTTGCTATATTTATGAATTACCAAATAATAGTGTTTCAAATTTACAAATAGGAGATAAAATAATTATAAAAGAAGATTAATTTAACTTGTAATCTTCTTTTCTTTAATTATATATTCTTTTAAACAAATGGCTTTTTGTTTTTTTAAAGATGGTTTAACATTAATAATTCTTTGATTGGTTGAACCTCGATATTTAGCACTATAACTTCTTTTAGCATTAATAAATGGTCCATCGACTAAAACATCAATATATTTTAAAAATTCTACTTTTTCTCTATCATTTAATAAATCTTCAAAGAGAAAACCTGTATAACACCAAACATTAAGTCCTAATTCTTGACAAGCTTTGGCAATTTCTAAGCATGCAAGTGGTTGCATCATGGGATCGCCTCCTGAGAAAGTAACACCATCTTGTAATTCGGAATTTTTAATTTCTTTAATTAAATTATCAGTATCTTCTAAGAATCCTGCCTCAAAAGAATGAGTTTCTGGATTATGACATTTAAAACAATTATGAGGACAGCCTTGTGTCCAAATAACCATTCTAATGCCTGGTCCATCTACAACACTATCTTTTTGAAGTTTACTTGCTAGTCTTATCTTCACTGAAAGTATGTTTTACGCGATCATGTTCTTCAGCTCGTTTACCGTTGTTGAAACGATCAACAGTACCTACTAAATAACCGGTAATTCTCCTAATTCTTTCAAATTTAACACCATCTGCTTCACTTCTTCCACATCCAGGACAGACATCACCAATTACACCTGTAAAACCACAAACAGGATCACGATCAACCGGATGATTAACAGCTCCGTAACCAATACCAGCTTCTTTCATTAAACGAATAACTTTCATAAAAGCATCAACGTTTTCAGTTAAATCACCATCAAGTTCGATGTAACTAATATGACCCCCATTTGTTAAAGCATGATATGGAGCTTCTAATTTAATTTTATTAGCAATTGTTGTATGATAATAAACTGGAACATGGAAAGAGTTAGTATAATATTCACGATCAGTTACTCCGGGAATTACTCCATAAATAGATTTATCAATAGCTGTAAATCTTCCTGATAATCCTTCGGCTGGGGTTGCTATTAAAGAAAAATTCAATTTGTAATTCTTGGTATATTCGTCACATTTTTTACGCATAAAGCCAATTATTTCAAGGCCAAGTTCTTGACTTTTAGCACTTTCACCATGATGTTTACCAGTTAATGCTTTTAAACACTCAGCAAGACCAATAAAACCTTCAGTTAAAGTACCATATTTTAAAACTTTTCTTAAATTATCTTTATCTTTTAAATTTTTTGAATCAAGCCAAACACCTTGACCAAGTAAAAATGGAAAATTATAAACATGTTTTTTGCATTGAATATCAAAACGATCTAATAATTGATCACGAACTTTATCCATTGTTTCACCAAGTTCTTTATAAAAGCCATCCATGTCAGCCTTTTTATTGCCATTTACAATTCCATATTTAATACCTAAACGTACTAAATTAATCGAAGTAAAAGATAGATTACCACGGCCAGTAACAATTTCTTTATCAGAATCACAAATGTTACCAATAACTCTAGTACGACATCCCATATAAGCTATTTCTGTATTAATATTTCCTTCTTTATAATATTGTTTATTAAAAGGAGCATCAATAAAAGAAAAGTTTGGAAATAATCTTTTAGCACTAACTCGGCAAGCTAACTCAAATAAATCATAATTAGGGTCTTCTTTATTATAACTTATTCCTTCTTTAACTTTAAAAATAGAAATTGGAAAAATTGGTGTTTCACCATGACCAAGACCAGCTTCAGTTGCTAATAAATAATTTTTAATAACCATTCTTCCTTCAAAACTTGTATCTGTTCCAAAGTTAATTGATGAGAAAGGAACTTGAGCTCCGGCTCTTGAATGCATTGTATTTAAATTATGAATAAAACTCTCCATAGCTTGATAAGTTAATTTTTCAGTTTTCATAATAGCTTTTTTCTGAGCTTTTCTAAACAATAATTCAACATCTCCACTGCCTTTAAAGAATTTCTCAAAACGATCCATACTAAAGTTTACTTCTTTAATTTTATTAATTTCTTTGGAAATACCATCCATATTTAAGAAATTAGTAAAACCACATAATTCTAAATAATCAAACAATAAACTTTTAAATTCTTTTTTAAAGCTTTTAACTACACCTGGAGCCATATAATAATCAAAAGCTGGGATACTTTGACCACCATGTTGATCATTTTGATTAGACTGAATAGCAATAGCAGCTAAAGCCGCATAACTAGTAATACTATTTGGTGTTCTTAAAAAGCCGTGACCAGTCGAAAAACCTTTTTCAAACAAATTATTTAAATCTATTTGACAACAAGTTGTTGTTCCCATTGGCAAAAAATCCATATCATGAATATGTATCATTCCCGAATCATGTAAATCAGAAAATTCTGGTTTAATAAAATAAGATTTTGAAAACTCTTTAGAAATAGTACTTCCATATTGAAGCATAGTTCCCATAGCTGTATCACCATTAACATTAGCATTATCTCTTTTTAAATCTTCTTCACTAGCATCTTTTAAAGATAAAGCCTCAATAGCTTTAATTAGTTTATGTTGACGACTTTGAAATAAATTTCTTGATTTTTCACGAGCTTCACGATAACTTGCAAAACTTTCAAGAACATCTGCATAACCTAATTCTTTTAAATTATATTCAATTAAATCTTGAATATCTTCAATTTTAATACTTTTACTATCTTGATAATCACGATTAATATCTGAAATAACCTTTTTATAAACTAAACTACTATCTTCTGGTTTATACTTATCACCTAGACTATCAAAGCCCTTTTTAATAGCAAGACCTATTTTATCTTCATTAAAAGGAACTTTTTTTCCATTTCTTTTAATAACTTTAAAAGTATCACTTTTACATAAATCTGTAATCATAAATTACCTCCTTAAACAAATTATAACTACTAATATTTAGTTTTACAACGAAGATTACACAAAAAGACATCTTGTTTAAAATACTTTTTTAATCTTCTCTTGTAATCTAATTATATTCTTAAAGTTAATAAAAAAATGTTGCAATTGCAACATTTAGTTAAATTAATTTTTAAACCCTTATCCAACAAAGAAACTTTTTATTTAACTTCTAATTCTAATCTTAACCTTTTTAAATCATTTCTTGAAAACTTATATTTATTAGTATTAATTTTAGTAAAATCTGTATAAGCAACATCTATTAATTCTCCATAATAAGTTTTAGAGTTACTAGTTGTTTTTAAATAAATAGCATATAAACCTTTTTCTAACTTAGTTAAATCAATCGTTTTTTGATACCAAGCCCTTGTTTTATCTAAGTTATCACTTACAGGTAAAGTAACTTGATACAACCCGTTATCAATATAACCAATATCATAGCTATATCTTTCATAAGTTTTCGTATTTTCAAAAATCATTTCTCTTTTAACATCATCTTTTTTAGAATAACTAGAACCAATACTATGACTTGTACCTGTAATAGTTAAATTATTATTAGATAATTTAATTTCATTAAAGAAATTATACATAGGATCCATACTAGTTGGAATATCATAACTTAATAAACCTCTATCCCGAATTGATATTATAAGAGGACTACCTTTAGTACTATAATCAACATCAAGTGCAAACCCTCTCGTTTTACTATCTATTCTTCTTGCCATTTCAAGATAAGCAATATTAGTAAAATATTCTTTAGCATAATAATTTTTATCTAAATTATATGCAACAATATAAACAAGATAATTTCCTTCTTTAATTTTTTCTTTACTTAAATCAATTTCACCTTTAAACCATCCGCCTTGATAATTATACGGTTTATCATCATCTAAACTTGACATTTCATAAGGATAATCAGGATATTTGCCTAAAGAAAAGTGATATTCTTCTTTGGTATCTTCATTAACAAAGATTAACTCATGAATTAGATTAATATTATCCATTTTTTTAACCCCTAAGAACCCTTTAAAAAGAAAAATATTATCCTTTAAATATGTTAAGTTTTCATACATAAACAAACTTTTACCTAAACTAGGTTCAACAACTGTCACAGTAATTGTTTTGGTAGTTGTTTGATTATTATTATCAGTTACTTGATAAGTTACTTGATAAGTACCAGCTTTTTTAGTATCAACATTATTTTTAGTTATTTGTAATCTATCTATTAAATTCCCATCTTCAGCATCAGTTACTGTAATTCCTTTTTTAGGATCAAAAGAAGCATACTTAGAAATTTTTAAATCATTAGCTTTAATAACTGGAGGTTGATTTAAATAATTTAAAGTATAAGTTAAACTCCCCATTGTCTCAGAAATATTAGTATTAAGCCAAGCATAGGTATTATCTAAACCATAATGAATTTTTAGCCATAAATTATTAGCAAATTCTTTTTTATCAACAATAACAGAATAAGTATTAGTATAAATAGATCCTAAAACACTTCCACCTGGTGTATTATAAAGATTTAAATAAGCTCCAGCTTTATTTAAAGAAACTTTTAAAAGATCTTTATTAGTTAAAGTAACATCACTTGCCTTAACCCAGCCTTTTTGATTTTTACTATAATCCGTTTGAACTAAATAACCAATTGTTTTATCTCCTTCTTTAGCTTCCATAAAAATTGAAACCAAGTGACCAGTTTTAATTGTTTTATTACTAGAAACACTCATAGTTGCTGTATCATATACAGTTGTATCTTTATTTACCCGTCCAGAAACAGGTTTATAGTTAGCTCCATTGGAATATTCTTTATAAGTATAATTTTTATAAGTAGATACTGGAATGCTATTATATTTGCCATTAAAAGTTGTATTAATTTTATTAATAAATGAAGAATGAACATAGACATATGATGTTAAGTTATAATGATTTTCATAAGTACAACTAACTCCAGCTGTTCGATTAGCATTTAAATTCATATCTGATGCTATCTTATACCATTTTGTTGATCCATTAACTTTTTCTCCGTCAACTTCTCCTAAAATTATAACTGGAACATTTTGATATTTCAAATTAAAAGGAATACTACTAAGTACTGTATTAGGATCCGTTCTAACATTTATAAAAGTGCTATTGGTAATTCCTAATTGATAGTAATTGTAATCTTTAAAACCATTTTCTTTATCAAATAAATAATAATAATTAGCTGCTTTTTCACCCCAATAAGGATCACTTGCATACTGAATATTCATCCCACTTGTTTTATTACCCATATTTGATCCACGGTAACGATAATCATTAGGATTAGCATAACCACAATTAATATAACTTTTAGCATGACCAATAATACTTTGATAAGGATTTAAATATCCTGTAGCTGAGTCATAAGCATCAGAATCAACAGCATTATGACCAAATAAATTATTTTTAAAAATAGCCAGAGTACTTTGACCTAAAGCTGATTCATTAGTAGCTAGGGATAGCATTAAAATAGCATTGGCTCCATATAAGTACTCACTTGATTTAAAGAAAATACCCGTTTGATACATATTAGAATAATGACTAACAACCTTATTTCCATAAATTGTTCCAATTAAACCACGACTATTTTTTAAATAAGAATCAATTTCATCATTAGTATAATTAGATAAACCTCGATGAGGTAAATACATATAATAATTGTAATAAGGGTTATTTTTATTAAGACTATTATTATAATTATTATTTTTATAATCTCCTATTAAAGTTTTTAAATTGTTGTAAAAATAAATACCATCAAAACTATAATAAGATCCTTGATTTAAATAACTCGGTTTCTTATCAATTACTCTACCATAAGCCGAATAATTTGTTTCAATATTACCACCATAATAATGATATAATTCACCATTTAAAACTTTATAATAACTAGTTGTTCCCACAAAATTTAAAGGAATAATTTTATAGTAATCTTCTTTTACCCAACCAACAACTCCATTTGATTTTATTTTAGCAGCATGATTAGCAATATTCATGTCTAAAAATACTCCATCAGTTGCTCCATAATTAATATGATGATTCATATAAGCAAGAGCCGATTTCAAACTAGAATCACTATAATAATTAGTATTTTCCGTAATATTTCTAACATTTAAATAAACTAAAGCATATTTAGCATTAACAACTTTGGTTTTATTATTTTTTCTCTCTAAAATAACTAAATCATCATTATTAGTATTATTCATTTCCGTTAAAGCACTATTATAATTATCAAAACATTTAACACTTTGTAGAGTTTTATCAGCCTTAGCAATAGCAAGTTCATAATTACTACAAACATTTCGACTTTCAATTTCTTTATAAGTTAAAGCTGAAACAGGTAAAGTTAAAGAAAAAATAAAAATTATTATTAAAAATAAATATCTCCTCATAAAACACCTTCTATTCTCTATAATTATATCAAAAATTAAACCATAAGTAAAACATCTTATAACAATATAAAAAAAAATAGCAAATTGCTAAAATATATTTACACTAATATTTATATTTTTTTAACCATATCTTTTTTATAAATATATTTTAAACAATTTGTATTTCATAAATTTTTCTCTATGATTATCATCTTTAAATATAATAAAACACCATATACATTAGAAAAATTTTTTATATTTACTCTTTCCAGTTTTCAATTACTTCTATTGCTTTTTTAATTGTATTATCGAAATTATTAAAATCTACTTCTAACCAATTAACATCCATTTGTCTTTTAAAAAATGTATATTGCCTTTTGATAAAATGTCTTGTATTTTTTTTTATTAAAGAAATAGCTTCTTCTAACATAATTTTTTGATCAAAATATTCATATAATTCTTTATAGCCAATTCCAGTTAGAAGAGCTTTACTTCGAAAACCTTGATCATATAAATTTTTAACTTCCGAAATTAAGCCCTCTTTAATCATCAAATCAACTCTTTTATCAACTATTTCATATAATTTATCACGATCACAAGTTAATCCTAATGTTATAAAATCATACATTTTTTTATTAATATTGCTTATTACATCATTATTATTTTTTATTTTATTTAATTCACGAACTAATCTTTTTCGATTATTAACATGAATATCTGTCTCTTTAAAATCTTTTATTTTCAATAATATTTCTTCATTTGTTAAAGTTTCATAATCATCTTTAAACTTTTCTTCCTGAAATCTATAATCATATAATAAACTTTTTATATATAACCCGCTTCCCCCAACAATAATTACATTTCGATTTTTTTCTTTTAATTCTTGAAGTAATTTTCGACCATCTTGTTGATATTTATAAACATTATAATCATCATTAACACTACAAATATCAAATAAATAATGTTCTACTCCCATTTTTTCTTCTTCTTTTATTTTTGCAGTTCCAATATTTAATCCTTTATATACTTGCATACCATCACCATTAATAATAACAGCATTCAAATATTTAGCTAGAGCTACACTCAATTTAGTTTTGCCAATTCCAGTTGGTCCAACAATTACAATAATTTTCATTAAATACCTCTTTTATAAAGTGATAATACTTTTCTTTTACTAAGCTCTGTTTTATATCGGTTTAAAATTGTATTATTAAAAATATACACTTTTTTTAAAATTTCACTTTTATTATCATTATAAAATTCACTAATATTCTTTGTTTCCAAATTACTTAAGCTAGAGTCTTCAATCAAATTAATTCCATTACCATTAATAACTAATAAACGATAATTATGACCAACTAAACTAACAAATAAATTATCATAAAAATCATTGTTTAATAAACTACCAATACTGTCTTCTTTTGTTAATTTTAAAAAATTTCTAATAAAAGGAATTATCATTTTAAGACTTTCTAATACTTCTTTAGAATCATTACTCATATATTCAATTATACCATTTTTATTTATTAATATTTTTTCTAAATTATCATTTATTTCAAAAGTAATATTTAAATACTTATCAATAAAAATATTTTCAGAAGGAATATAGATTTTAAAATTAGTTATTTTTTTGCTCAATAATTTATTAGTAATATCTTCATACAAAGCTTTTAAAATCTCATACCTTATTTGTCTTTTATTTTTTATTTCTTCTTCTAATCTTTTTAAATTTATTATACCATCTTCATAATCTTCTTTACTAGATAAAGTAGCATAATTAGTATATTTTATAATATTCATTAAATCAGATTTAATGCTGTCATATTTACTTTTCATATTTACTTAATCCTTCTTAAAACTTTTTTATATTCTCGGTTATTAATAGTAGGATAATAATCAACTAAAGAATCCTCACTTATATAAGTATTTTTTAAAATATAACTTTTTAAATCATGATAAGCTTCTAAAACACGACTTGATTTATTAATAGGATAAGGACAAATTAAATGATTATCAACAATAATACCTTCGCTATTAGCTTTTAAATTAATAAAACTATCTTGAATTTTAATAATAGAAATATCATAATAATTAGAATTTAAATAATTACTTAAATAAAAATTAATTTGATTAAAATAATCTTCTAATCTTTTACCAAGATATTTTTCTTTCATACTCATATTTTTTTTATTTATATGAATAAAATTATTATTTTGTTTTTGAAATAAATAATTTAAATTATGATCTTTATATCTTAAACTAACTGAAATAATATTATGAAAGTAATAAATATTGATATCTTTAAAACCATAAACTATTAATCTTTTTGTTAAATCAGTAATTAAATCATTTTGAAAATTTAAAACTTTATTACTAGCAACAATAATTTTCTTTTCTTCTTCTTCAAGAGATACAAAATTTTTTTCTAATTCTAATGAGAAAAGATAAGCATAATTTGTTTGCTGACTTATTTTTTTTAATTCTTTAATATATTTTTCTTCAGTTTTCTTATAATCATCTTGATTATTCATATTTTTTCTCCTTTATGCAGCTCTTTTAAAGAGTTTTTCTAAATCATATTTGGTATAAGCAATTATAGTTGGTCTTCCATGAGGACATGTAAAAGGATTTTTAGTTTTTCTAAGTTCATTTATTAAATATCTAGTATCTTCCATCGTAATAACATCCCCTGCTTTAATACTCATTTTACAAGCTAAGGTAATTGCAACTTTTTCATTAAATTTATATTCATTAAAACATTCATTAGTAACAATAATATCAATTATTTTTCGTATAGCTTCAACTGGAGCATATTTTGGTAACCAAGTAGGATGACTTCTAATAATTAAAGTATTATTACCAAACTCTTCGTATTTAAAACCTAAGTTATCTAAAATAGCAAAGTTTTTTTCTAAAATTAAATATTCACTTGCTGGTAACTCAATTTGATAAGGTATTAAAACATCAATAGTATTTTTAGAATGACAACTTAAAGCGTGATAATATTTTTCATAATTAATTCTTTCAGCAGCTGCATGTTGATCAATTATAAACATTCCTTGAGCATTTTCACAGATAATATAAGTTCCATGAATAATTCCAATTGGATACATATCTTTAATTCGACTATCTTCTTTAAATTTCTCTTTTTCTTCTAAAGATTCATGATATTCTTCTTTTTCTTCTTCAATTGTAAAATCAAAGGTAATTTCTTCAATTTTTTTATTATCTTCAAGCTCTTTATTAACTTTTTCTTTTTGAAAAATATTTTGATTTATTAAATAATTATCATTTTTATTTAAATAGTAATTATCTTCAACATTAGTATAAACGGCTTTTGGTATTAAAGTTTTTTCATTTAATTTATTTTGAATTGTTTCATAAATTAAAGCTAATAAACTATCTGTTTTTGAAAATTTAACTTCCATTTTTGTTGGATGTACATTAACATCAACTAAAAAAGGATCAACTTGAATAAGAATAACAGCATAAGGAGACCTGTCTTTAAAAATATAAGTATGATAAGCTTCTAAAATAGTTTTAATAATATCATTATTTTTAACAACTCGATTATTTACTAAAAGAGTGATTCCACTTCGATTACTTTTTGATAGTTCTGGGTATGAAATATAACCTTTTATTTGATAATCATCATTAGAAGATTCAATTTCTAACATTTTATTAGCAACAACTAAACCATAAATATTTAAAATTGTTTTTAATAAATCACCTGATCCACTAGTATTTAACAGTTCTTTACCATTATTAATTAAAATAAATTTAATATTTGGATAACTTAAAGCCATTTTATTTAAATAATCAACAATATTAGCAAGTTCTGTATATAAACTTTTTAAATATTTTAAACGAACTGGGGTATTATAAAATAAATCAGTTACAGTTATTGTAGTTCCTTTTTTAATATCACACGATTTAACATCTTGAATAATTCCCCCATTAAGAGTTACAATTGTTCCAACTTTACCATCACTTGTTTTTAAAACAATGTTAGATACACTAGCAATTGATGGCAGAGCTTCTCCGCGAAAACCTAAAGAATTAATATTAAATAAATCATCTAATTTTTTTAGTTTGCTAGTTGCATGTCTTGAAAATGCTAAAATAGCATCTTCTTTATCCATACCAACACCGTCATCTGCAACTTTAATTTCCTTGACACCACTATCGATTAATTCTACTTTAATCGTACTTGCTTTAGCATCAACCGAATTTTCAACTAATTCTTTGACAACATTCATGACTTTTTCAACGACTTCACCAGCTGCTATTTTATTAGCTAAATTATTATCCATTACTTGAATTTTACTCATAACCCATCACAGACTTATTGTATCAAAAAAACTATAAAAAATAAATAACTTTACATTTTGCTTTCTAAGATTCATTATCTAACAAACTATATATAAGGTTAGCTACCTGCCAATTTTATATACGACATATTATATTTTTTAATATTGTAAATATTTTAAAACTTTCTATTTAATTTTTCTTTTTCTTCTATTTTACTAATTCTATTTTTACCGTTGTTTTTACTTTGATACATAGCTTGATCTGCTTCTTTAATTGCATTTTCAATTGAAGTTTCTACACCTTTAAATGATACTCCTCCTGAAACAGTTACATTTAAATTAATAGGTCCAATTTTAATAACTTCCTGACTAATCTTTTCTCTTATTTTATCAGCAACTAGGAAAGCATTTTCTAATGAGCAATTGTTTAATAAAACAACAAATTCTTCGCCTCCATACCTAATTGGTATATCTGAAACACGACAATTATTACTAATAACCTCAGCCACTCTTTTTAAAACAACATCTCCTATTACATGTCCATAAGTATCATTAACTTTTTTAAAATTATCTATATCAAACATAATAACTGATGAATCAACAACATTTAAAAGATTTCTTTCTTCATCATTACTTAATTCAAAGTAACGTCTGTTATAAAGACCTGTTAACTGATCTCTAGAAACCATATTTAATAATTTACTGATTTCTTCATTTTGTCTTAAAATAATTTCAATTAATTTTCGATTTTGTTCAACTAAGTTTGCCATATTTTACCTAATCTCTAAACCCTTTCTCATATAATTTTCTTTTAATAAACATTTCCAATTCATAACCAGAATATTTTTTAGCATATTTATTCTTTAATTTTAGATATTCTTTTTCTTTTAAATTATTATTATCAATTTCAATATTGTTTAAAATTTCGAAAATATCATCTTTTAAATAACCTAAATTAAGCAAATTTCCTAACATTTTATTTTTAAAAAGATAAAGACTACTTTTGTTAAATTTTAATTTTTTATTAACATATTTTTGAATTTTATTTTTTATTAATTCCGAACTTAAATTATTTAATTCCAAATCAATATCTTCTTCTTGAAAATCTAAATTAAGCAAGTCTTTTTTTATTTTAATTGGTCCATCATTTGTTAAATAAATTTTATCATGAATATAACTTTTAAGATATAAAGATTGGTTTAAAAAACCATTTTCTTTTAATTTCTTAATAACTTCATCTATTTCTTTAAAATCAATTGTATATTTATTTAGAAAATCAATTATTTCTTTTTCACATCTTAATTTTTTATTTAAATAAATTAAACATTTTTCATATAACTCATATTTATTATTATCTTTTAAAATTAAGTCTTGATTATTTATTTCTTTTTTTAATAATAATTCATGTTTTAAAATAACATCTTCATATAAAGTTAAATAACTATCATCTTCTAAAATTATTTTGTATTTATTTTTACTAACTTTTTGATATTTTTTTATTTTCATTTTTCTATATAATTAAAACTAGAAGTTCTTAATAATCTATTCATAATAGCTAAACCGAGACCTTCTTTTTTTACTCCTTCAATTATTATTAAATCACCTTGATAAGTATCTGCTAGCCTTAATAACGAAAAGATATTATGGCTTATTTCTTCCAATTTATTTCCATAGAAAATAAATTTGTAACATGATATATCTTGTAATTTATCACTTCCTAAAATAATTGTTTTATTAGTTTGATTTTTTAAAATTAATTCTTTTAGTTTGTTAAAGTCTTCACTATAAACTAGCAAACATTTAGTTTGAGGTGCATAGTGTTTATATAACATTCCTGGACTTTCTACTTTAGTATTATTATCTAATTTATTTAAAACACCTGATGCGATTTGACAAGTTCCAATTAAGTCTTTAATGTTTTCATAGGTAATATAACCCGGTCTTAAAATTGTTGGAATATTATTAATTACTTTAACAACGGTTGATTCTAAACCAATTTTTGAATGTCCGCCATCAATAATAAAATTTACTAAACCATCAAATTCTTGATAGATATCTGCAACACAGGTACCACTTGGACGACTAGAAATATTAGCACTGGGAGCAGCTATCGGTAAATCAATGTATTCTAAAAATTCATGAGCAATTTTATTATTTGGTATTCTAATTCCAACACTATCCATATTAGCTGTTACCGAGTTTGGAATAATGCCTTTCTTTTTTAAAATAATGGTAAAAGGTCCTGGCATAAAAGCATCAATTAATTTTTTTTCAATAATATTTTCAATGATAGCATATTTTTCTATTTCCTTTTTATCTTTTAAATGAACTATTAAAGGATTATTTTTTGCTCTTTCTTTAACCTCAAAAATTTTATTAACAGCATCTTCCTTAAGAGCATTAGCACCTATTCCATAAACGGTTTCAGTTGGAAAAATAACTAAATTATTATTCAAAATTTCTTGTTTTAAAAGTTTTAAATTGGATTTAGTTAAATCTTTAATGATGTTTGTCATCGTCATCTTGTCCTTTCGTTTTATAATTTAAAAAATTTTTATCACCATAATAATTTTTAATAAAATTATCTTTATATTCTAAAATATTATTATTTTTTATACATTCTCTTAAATCTTCAGTTAATTTAATTAAAAATCTTAAATTGTGAATTGATAGTAATCTAGCTCCTAACATTTCATCTAAAGTTACTAAATGTCTTAAATAAGCTTTAGTATAGTTTTTACAAGTATAGCAATCACAGTCATTTTCAATAGGGGCAAAATCTTCTTTAAATTTACTATTTTTTAAATTAATTTTTCCATGTTTTGTAAAAGCATTAGCATGTCTAGCAATTCTGGTTGGTAAGACACAATCAAAAATATCAACACCTCTTATGACACCTTCAATAATATCAATTGGATCTCCTACCCCCATTAAGTAACGTACTTTATCTTTAGGTAAATATTTCGTTGAATAAGAAATCATTTTATACATAACTTCTTTGGGTTCTCCAACACTTGTTCCTCCAATTGAATAACCATCAAAGCCAATCTTAACAAGTTCCTCAACGGATAATTTTCTTAAATCTTCATATTCTCCGCCTTGTACAATGCCAAATAAAGATTGTCTATCGTTATTAAAAACATCTTTGCCCCTTTTTGCCCATCTAATAGTTCTTAAAACACTTTCTTTCATATAGTTATATTCTTTAGGGTAACCTGGACATTCATCGAAAGACATGGCAATATCACTATCTAACTTATTTTGAATTTCAATTGATTTTTCGGGAGTTAAAAACAATTTTGTTCCATCAATATGACTTTTAAACTTTACCCCCTCTTCTGTTATATCTTTTGGTCTTGCTAAAGAGAAAACTTGAAAACCTCCACTGTCAGTTAAAATAGGCCCCTTATAGTTCATAAACTTATGAAGCCCACCAGCTTTTTTAATTAAATCTTCACCTGGACGAAGCCATAAATGATAAGTATTAGCTAAAATAATTCCACTATTAAGAGCATATAATTCATCAGGTGTTAAGCCTTTAACTGTTGCTCTCGTTCCAACTGGCATAAACATCGGAGTATCATAAGTACCATAATTAGTTTCAATGCTACCTAAACGAGCATTGGTATTTTTTTCAATTTTTTTTAAATTATATTTAATTTTCATATACATCTTCCAATTCGCTAATATTTTATCATAAATTTTTAAAAAAAAGAAGCCTAAGCTTCTCTTTCTATTTATTTTGCATCATATTAAGTAAATTAATCTTAAACATATCTTTCTCTGGATTAGCTTTACTAATCATAACACCTTTGTAAGCTGTTAATTCAGCTCGATGTCCTTCTTCAAGAATACCTTCAGGTGTAATATTAGTTAATAAGATAATTTTTTTGTCTTCATAAACAGTATAATGTAAACGAATTTCTCCATGAACTTTTACAAACATTTCATCAGTAGGTAAAATTAACTCATAATTTTTAACGTTTTCATCACCACTAACTAAAGTGCCTAAAAATTCACCATTTCTAATCTTCGGATAATATTTAAATGTTAACTCTTTATAGGCTAACATATTATATTTTCTAACTGATCTTTCTTTTTTACGAAAATCATTTTCATTTTGATATTCAAATATATAACCTTGTTTCATACTCCAAAACCCCTTTATACTCCTTATACTACATAAATTTCTTGATAGCACCCCTATCTATCAAGTTCGTGTTAATTATACTATAAGATGGACTAAAAGTCAAACTTTTTTAATTTTTTGTTCGTATTTTTGTACCAATACTGCAATTTTTTTAAGATATACGAGATATTTATTAATATTATAGCAATCTTCTAAAGTATTTTTAGTAAATTCAATCTTCTTTACTAAAGATAATTTTAAAAGGAAAAAAAGATATTCATTATTATCTAACCTATTTTCACTTTCATATTCTCTTAAAAAATCTTCTAAATTTAAATTATAATAATTATCTTGATATAATTTCAAAAGATCAATAATTGGCATATCTAATCTTGATTTAGACCAACTAATTAAATATTTATTATCACTTTCTAAAATATGACTTAAATCTAAATTATTATGAATTAAACTATAACGAATTGTTTTCTTTTCTTTAATATTATGATACCAAGTATCTATTTCTATTTTAACAAAATCTAATAAATAATAAATTAAATCAATATTGGAAACTAATAAATATTCGCTTGGAGACATAAAAACAATTGTATCAATATAATTATTCATATCTTCATAATATTTTCTTAAATAATTAGCTTGATTCGAAATATTTTCATAAGTTTCTTTAACTAAATCCATATCTATTTCTTTATTAAACATGGTTTTTCGATGTAAAATACCACTTAAATGAATTAAATCATTAAGTTTTTGTTCTTCAGGAACATCTTTTGTTTCAATATATTCTAGTATTTCAATATTATGATTATTTTTATTTAAAGTTCTTGGAAAATAAGCAAAGTCTCTAGTTTTTAAATATTCATAAATATCATAGTTATTACTATTTTCTTTATAAACTAATTTTCCTTTATTAGTATCTAATATTTTAATTTTGCCAAGATATTTAAAACTATTAACTTTAATATCTTCGGATAATATTTCTCTTAAATTATTCATCAATACTTGGAATAATTAGTTTTGATCCAACATTTAACTTATCAAGATCGTTATAATCAGCTAATATCTCTTTATTAACATTAAATTTTTCATAAATAAGTTCTAAGGTATCATCTTCTTTCATTGTATAAACTCTATAAATGGAATATTCTTTAGCATCATTAATATTTTTTAATAAATCCTCACTAAAATTAGTTATTGTATTATTATTAATTGTATTATTTATATTCTGATTGTTTGTTTCTTTAATAATATTTGGCTTTAAATTAGTTGTTTCAATTGGCAAATCTTTTTCATTTACATTTGCTATTTCTTCAACTAAACTTTCTAAATCATCATCAACCATAGTAAATTCTTGATCATTTCTCATCTCTTCTTTTTTTTCAGATTCTTCTTTTACTTCTATTTCAATTGTTTCAATAGGATCAATTTTAATATCTAAATCATCTAACATAACACTTATATTAACTTTTAATTTTTCTTCATTAATAATCTCATAAGAAAAATCATCAATACTAACTATACAATTTTTAGTTTCATACTTAGTATCAATTGTTATATCAACAGGTAAATTATATTTAAATTCTTCTTCAACTTGACCTCCTAACATCTTATAAGTTCCACTAATAATAAATTCTCCAGAAACCGTATTATCTTCTAAATTTAAAGTATTATCAAGAGCAATTGAAGTTATCTCTCCAATTTTGGTCTTAAACATTAAATCTCTTGTAAAAGGCACTATTTTTTTCATATATCCTCCATTCAATTAATAATATGAATTAAGGTTATTTTTATAACAAAAAATATTAGTTATATAAAGAATTTTCTTTTATATAAGCTAATACTTCTTTACTTAAATAATCTTCATTTAAAGTATTTCTAGCTAAAGTTGACGAACCTTGATAATTCTTTTTTATAATCGTCATTTTATCTTTAAATGAAAGATAATATTTATTAATAATATTTTCTAAATTAATATTATCTCTTTTAATAATGATTAAGTTATAGTTTTTAAGTATTTCTTGATAATTAGAAAAATTATTAAATTTTAAAAATAAATCACTTCCTAAAACAAGATGAGTAATTTGTTTGTTTATTTTTGTTAGGACATCATAGTTAAAAAAACCAGTTTGAGAATAATTGTAAACATTTAAAGTTTTTTCTTTTGAATTAGTTACTAAATTAAGCATATCAATTCTTAATTTTATAGGGATTAAGTTACTCTTTTGACTATTAACAGGTAAAAAATAAAGAAAATCAATTATTTTATTTTCTAAAAGATCTGAGGCTATTTTTAGATGAGCTTTCGTAACAGGATTAAAGGAACCTACATATAAACATATTTTCATATTCTGAGAAAAAAGATACTAATTTTACTCAGCATCTTTCTTAATTATTTCTTCTTTCTTATAATATCCACAGTTTTTGCAAACACGATGTGGTTTTATCATTTCGCCACAGTTAGGGCAAGAAGTAACAGTCTTAGCTTCTAAAGCATTATGAGCTCTTCTCATTCTTTTTCTTGTTTTTGAAACTTTTCTAAATGGTACAGCCATGTTTAACTCTCCTTTCTTATTCTTTAAAGAAATCTTTAAATGGATTATTTACAATACGATCTTCCTCTTCAAGATAAATTCCTTTATATTTATCCTTTAACTCTTCGGTATCACTAGTTGTATACCTAATAGGAATTTCCAATACAATATAATGCCATAAAAATTCAATTAAATCAAGTGTTTTTAAAGAATTTTCTAAATTTTCTTCAATATCAATTGTAAAATTGTAAGGTACAGCATCTGTTGTAATAGCATCAGTTAGATACATTGTTCCAACTACTTTTAATTCAATTAAATTATTATCTTCATAGTCTTTATAGATTTTACCTGATACTTTAACATCATCTAATTTTAAAATATCTGTATTTTGTAAATAATCTTCTTCATAACTAATAACTTTATCAATTAATATTTCATCTTGATAGTTTAAATCTGTTATTTGAATATTCATCCTTATCACCAAAAAACATTATATTATAGATTAAGGAAATATGCAAAACTTTTAAATATTTTAACAAGCAAGACTTGTATTAAAACCATCTGTATGATAAGAATTATTACCATTTTTATCTTTGCAACTTAAATAAGGAGTAATTGTATTAGAAGAAATTGTTACATAACCTGTACAGATGAATTCATTTAATTTATCAATATTTAACTCTGATAAACAAATTTTACTTCTTTTTTGATAATTAGGAAATGTTTTAGTATATTCAATCATTAAATCTTCATAAGTTTCATATTCTTGAATTTTATTATCATCAAAAATTTCTTTAATACTTGGAAAAATTAATATCATAACAATTGCAAGTAACATAATAACTGCTAATAACTCAACCAAAGTAAAAGCTTTTTTATTTTTCATAAATCACCTTATTTATTAATTTAATATTTATTAATAATTCTTTCAAATTCACTATTTAAATTATCAGTTAATAAGTAATCACTAAAACCATCTTTCAAAAAATGATTTTTAAGTTGTTTTTTATCATTATTTAACATAATAATTACAGGTATTTTAAAACCATTTATCTTTTTCATACTATTTAAAGTTGTATAACCAGACATCTGTTTCATTTCATCCTCAACTAAAATAAAATCATATTTTTTACCAGATTTTAAACGATCAACCGCATCCATACCAAAGAAAATATTAGTATAAGTAATATTGTAAGAATTACATAATTTCTTTAATTTTGAAATTAATTCTTTATTTTGAGAAACAATTAAAACTTTTCGATAATTATTAATAGAATTAATATATTTCTCAATAATATCTTCTTGTTCTTCATGATAAACTCTTTGATCAATAACAAGTTTTGTTTCTGTTCCTCTTTCTAATTCCGATTTTATCATTAAACTGCCACCCATAATTTTTATAACCTTTTGGCACAATTGCATATTAATTTCTTTCTTTTCAAGTTCAATTAAATCTTCTTTACTAAATTCTCCGGTTGAACTTAAAATCTCGTTAATTCTTTCAATAGGAAGCCCACTACCATTATCACTAATTGTAAAAACAATTCGACAAGTATCATATCTTTCTAATAAATCAATTTTAAATAAAATATAACCTGAATCTAGTCTTTTAACAGAATTCATTAAAATTGAATAAATAATTTGTTTTAATTTAATGTAATCTCCGTAAAGAATTGGCATTTTTTTAGGAAATTGCTTTTCAAATTTAATTGTTTGAGCTATTTCTTTTTCAATTCGTAAAGAAATATCTTCACAGATATTTTCTAAAGAATATTTTGTATCTATTAATTTAAGTTTAGAAACATCAATAATTGAAATATCAAGAATATTATTAATAGTAAAGTCTAAATGTTTTATCATATTTTTTATTAAATCTAAACCATTTTGAATACTTGTTTTATCTTCAATCTTTATTTCATTAGTTATTTTTTTAATATCATTTAATGGTTTTCTTACTTCTTGAGCTGTTTCAAATAAGAAATTATATTTTTCAACATAATTTTGCTCAGCTAATTCTTTACTTTTATATAATTCATTCAACATTTTAATATCTGGGTTTTCAATAGTAAAATACATAAGGAAAGTAATAAAAGTTTGCATTGGAATCATTAAAGTTAATTGGGGATTCATTGATTGAATGAGCATTACCAATGACCCCAAAACGATAAACGTAAAAACAGGAGTATATTTTTTTGATTTAATATAATGAATATTTCTTAATAAAAAATAAATCCAACTAACTATTAAAAGGCCACTAACAAGATAAACAAGATTAGCACTTGGTCCATATGTATAATTAACTTCATGAACATAAAGTGGTAAAAATGTAATAAAAATTATACATAATATTCCTAATAAAGTTAAAAATTTCTTAATTTTTTTAAGTTTCTTTTCTCGAACTTCAACTTGATTAATACGATCAGTTATGCATATTAAGTAAATATAATAAGTGAATAAAGAAATCCAAACGATAAAATAATATAAAATAAATTTCAAAATAAAAATTGTTAAATTGGGATTAAAATTTTTTAGATAACGAATAGCTAAAGTAGCTGGAAAAATTTCAATTATTAAACCTAAAAAATTACAAATTATTAAGTATTTATAGACATTATTTTCCTCATTAGGAAGTCTTTTTTTAGAAAAATAAATTATTATTATCATAATACTATAAAATAAACTTATAACTGAAAAGAAGATATTATTTATCATTTTTATCACCATTTTAAGTTTAACAAATTTTTGAAGAAAAATCTAGCAAGTAAGTGAAAATATCTTTTTATTTTTTATTTTAGAGTTATTGTTCATACTTCTTATGCAAATAAATATTAAAGTTTACATATAATTTATAATAAAAATCAATTAAATTTCTAGTATTAATAACCGATTTTTGCAATATTATTTGAATAATAATAATTTAGTCAATTTGTTTTAATTAAATTGCTATTGAAGAAAAACTTTATATGAATAATATCAAAAAATTATTTAAATTATAAGAAAAAAACTCTTAAAGATTAAAGTATTAAGAGTTATAAAATTATTTTTTTAATTAGTTTTAATTGGTAAAATCTGAGACTTGTTTTGGTATTAGAATACTATCTCCTATTGTTAGTAAAGTTGAATTTAGATTATTTAAATTCATAAGTTCTTTAACTGTAACGCCGTAGTTATTAGCAATTTTATATAGAGTATCGCCTTTTTTGACTGTATAAATGGAATTTTCCATTACTCTTTTTTCAATTGGAATTTGAAGCACTTGATTAATTGTTAGAAGATTTGAAGTTAGTTTATTGTATTCTTTGATTGCTTCTGGAGATGTATTATATTTTTTAGCAATGCTATATAAAGTATCGCCTGGTTCTACTTTGTAAACAATATATTCCGTTTCTTCAACAGTGTTACCCTCTGGAATAAATAATTTTTGACCAATTGATAAGTTATCGCTAGTTAAATTATTTATTTTCTTTAATTCATCAACGGTGACTCCATACATATTAGCAATTTTATATAGGGTATCTCCTTTTTTGACTGTATAAATAACATTACTTGATGATGATTTAGGAATTTTTAATATTTGACCGATTTGTAAAATGGTCGTTGATAAATTATTGTAGTCAATTAACCGATTAACGGTTGTATTAAATTGGTTAGCTATTTTATATAAAGTATCACCTGCTTTTACTATGTATTCATCTTGACTAGGTAATTCTGCATTGTTTGTTATTTTTAAAATTTGACCTATTTGTAAAAGATCACTACCTAAATTATTGATTCTTTTTAATTCTGCTACTGTTGTCTTAAATTGATTAGCAATTTTGTATAGGGTATCTCCTCTTTGAACAATATAGGTATTTGTACCAGGTGATGTTCCTTGACCAGGTTTTGTATAAGTAATACCAATATAATTAGCAACCGCTTCAACTACACCTTCAACATAGTCTAATAAATTATTTTGTAGTTTTTTTTGATCTTTTGGGTTATCAATGAAACCATATTCAATCAAAAGAGAGGTTGTGTTTGGGGTTTCTCGCATAATATAATAATAGTCTTTACTAGGATCTTCTGGTAAAACTCGTTGATAATACTTTCTTTTTATTTGTCCTTTTTCACCGATGGCATCTAAAATCATAGCTGGTAAAGTAGAGCTAGTTCGTAATGGATAAATTATTTCAGCACCTTCGCCACCTCCCGAATTTATGTGATTAGATAAAATTAATACTTTAGAATCATTACCAAACGTATTTGTCATAGTTCGAAGTCTCTCAGCTCTTGTTAAGCTCTCATCAGTATCTCTTGTAATTGCAACCGGAACACCCAATTCTTTAAACCGATTATACATATAATTAGCTGCTTTCAAATTAAAATCTTTTTCCTTAAGATTACCAGAAATAGCTCCAGGATCTGAAC
This sequence comes from uncultured Bacilli bacterium, assembly GCA_944350485.1. GTDB lineage: Bacteria > Bacillota_I > Bacilli_A > RF39 > UBA660 > RUG591. Next base: position 13,973 of record CALVPE010000002.1, on the reverse strand, counting down.
CTCCATGTCCTGCATCAACCACTATTCGATATCCGTTATTCATAATATCCTCCTCAAAATATTTTATGGCAATTATAAAAAATCGTACCAATTTTAAAGCTAATTCAAAATAGCAAATTTTACCACTTATTCAAAGTTTTTTGAAAACAAATTTATATATAATATCAAATTTATATATAATATATTGTAAAAAATATTATTTACTCAAATTTAAAAAATAGATCTACCTATTATTTATCATCTTTATAATAGTAATTATCACTATATAACTACTCTTCATAATTTAATTGACAAAAACTATCTCTATCTTTTTTATTAATATTTTAAATATTAACTTTTTTAATAAATAAATTATATATTATTAAAGTAGCAAAAATATTTTTTAAAACAATCCGTATTTTTTTTAGTATTTTAATATTATAAATTAGAAAATTTTTTTAAAAATTTTTCATTTTCAATATTTATTAATAATTTTATTTTTAATTGTCATTAAAAACAATTTAAAGTAATTAAATAAATATATTATGAAAATAATTGATAAAAAAACTTTCTAATAACAATATCATTACTATAAAAATAAAAGGGTAACGAGTTTTAACTCATCACCCTTATAATTCAAAAGATAATTTTTTAATAAATTTATTTAATTTCTATACATTGTCTTGTTGAAGCATTTCCATTTACATCATAAGCAATTGCACAAACATGATAACCAGCTTTTAAATTTCTTACTGTCATAACTGGTTTATAATTTTTTGTACTTACAGGAGGAGTAATCTTTTGTGATGTTGAAGTAATAGAACAAGAAATTAGATTAGTAGAACAATATTTAATTTCTTTTATATTAAAATATAATGAAGAAGCATTAAAGGTAATACTTGCCGTTCCTAATGTTCTATTAAAACTATTTTTGGTTAATGTAATAATAGGCTTTGTAGCAGAATCTCCTCTTTTAACAATAGCATAATAATATTTTTTTAACTCAGCACCATTAGAATTCGCAGTAATAACTATCTTATAATAACCATCTCCCTTGGATAAAGAAATCTTAGAACCAACTTTAGTTAAAGATCCCGATGAAACACTTGAACTTCCTATACTATTTTCCGTAAGTCCATAATAAATTGCATATTTAAACGATGAGGCACAACTATCTAAATTTGTAACTTCTATTTGTGGCGCAATACTTTTATTAGTGTATGGTTTAGCAGAACTAAAAGAATTACTAGAAACTACTGTTCCATATTCTTTACAGTTATTAGCGACAGTAATCATACCATATGGTGTACAAGATGATGGATTATTTCCTGAACTATCACCACTTGATCCATCATTATCTCCAGAATCACTTGGATTACTAGGATTACTAGGATTTCCTGTAGAAGTACCATTAGACTTAACAACAATATTTACAATTGCAATTTTATTTCCATCTTTTGTTTTTACCGTTATAACTGCATTTCCTTCTCCGACAGCAGCTACTATACCACTAGATATAACCATAGCTACTTGAGGATTACTTGAAGAAAATGTAACATCTTTATTAGTTGCATTACTTGGAGTAATTGAGTAAAGGATTTTTCTTGTTCCACCGACTGTCATTTGAACTGATGTCCCATTTGTAACTTCAATTCCTGTAACATTTACCTGCTTTGAATGAACGGTAATAGAAATTTCTCTTGATATATTATTACTTGTACTTACAATTATTTTACAAGTTCCAGCCTTTTTTCCTGTAACAATACCATTATTGACAGTTGCTATACTAGTATTACTACTAGTCCAAATAAGTGTTTGATTTGTTGCATTACTAGGAATAATATCAGTTAATATTTCAGCACTACCTCCAACATAAACATCTTGTGATAATCCACGGATAACTAAATCTGTAGGTCGAATAATGGTAGTACCATCTTCAATAACTGTAACTGTAACACTATCACTAAGTTCTTCATCTTGAGTTTTAACTGTAATTGTTGTTGTTCCAACACCTATTGCATTAACTGTACCAGATTCACTAACAGTTGCTACACTAGTGTTATCACTTGAAAAAATTAAATTTTCTACCTCTGCGTCTTTAGGAGTTACTTCAATTTGAAGAACAATTTCTTCACCTTTTTTCAAAGTAAAATTATCTTGTTGAATTTTAATACTTTCAATTTTTTTAACATTATTTGTAACTGTAACTTCACATTCACTACTATACGAAATATTATCATTATCCTTATATGAAGCTATAATTCTTGTTGTTCCTTCACTAATAGCCATAATATTTCCATCATCATTAACTGTAACAATATTAGTATCTTCTGAATTCCAGATAACTATTGGATTACTAACGTCAGCATTTAAAACTTGAGCTACCATATTGAACTCTTCCCCAACTTTAAGTGCTATACTAGTACGATTAAGTGCAATAACAACATCATTATTAATATTAGAATTACCACCATTATTATCATCATTCTTACCTGAACAACCTTTAGCAATTACCACAATTAAAATTAAAACAATACAAAAAAGTAAAGCTAAAAAAGCAATTTTTTTAATTTTTTCTTTATTATCACCACTATTGCCACTTTCTTCATAATAACTGTTATCGAAATTTTCATTATTTTCTTGATTTTCATCTTCTTCGACATAATCAGTATACATCAGTCCCCACCTCTTTCTAGACTTATATTATCATAATCTTGCCATTTTTTCAACTAAATTTTAAAAAGTTAATAACTTAATTCATGATAAAAAGTTACTATTTATTACTTTATATACTAAATTTACTCATATTATTGTTTATAAAAAACATTTTAAATAAAGTATTTATAGGTAAGAAAAAAGTTATCTATTTTTTTATAAATAACTTTTCAATATTTTTATCAGGAATCAAAATTGAAACATCATTAATAAGTTTAAATTCAAAACAATTTTTCGTATCTGAAAACTCTTCCCCATCAACACACCAAGATTTATAATCATCTAATATTTCTATTTTTAAATTATCGGTTTTATATATTTCAACACCAGATATGTATTTTACATCACTTGTTTTTAAAATATAAAAAGCTTTTAATATATCTATTTTTTTATGTAAACTACAAAACATAACTTCAAATTTATTATCATTTAATTTAATATCATTATAAAAATTATTAATTCCAGCTATCCTATTAGCATTTGAAACAATTATAAAAGTATACTTACCAGTATGTTTTTCTCCATCTATGTAAAAATTAATTTTACACTTTGGAACATATCGAAATATTTGTTTTATTCCCTCAAATAAATAAGCAAGATAGCCTATTTTTCTTTTTAAATCCTGTGGTGTTTTATAAGGTATATCCATAAATTTACCATACGAAGCTACATATGTAAAAGCATGATTATTAATTAAACCAATATCTATTTTTTGAATACTTCCTTCCAGAATCAATTTTAAATTTGTTAATAAATTATTTCCAAGACCATACATATATCCAATATCATTAGTTGTCCCAACTGGTAAATGGGCTAATACTAAACGTTTTTTTCTTTTTAAATTACCATTCATAGCTTCCGAAAAAGTTCCATCCCCGCCAACCGATAAAACTAAATCAACTGGCTCTAATTTTTCAACAATTTTTGTTGCATGACCACGATACTTAGTTATAATGAATTCTGATTCATAGTTATAATTATCTAAAATGTTTTCAATTTTACTCTTATTTTTAATTCCTAACCCCTTACCACTAGATGGATTAATAATCACGACACATGTTTTCATTTTTAAACCAAATTCCTTTCTACGACCTTTCAATTCTTGAAAGGCACACATCAAGATAAAAATAAATTTTTATTATTTATTTTTAACCTTCACCTACCACTTATTCTCAACATCATTTGGCACTTTATCACTTTTAATTGCATTAATAATTTTAGCTCTTTTTTCATCACTTATTTCTTTACCAGTTAAATTTGATAACTCCGTAATTACTTCATTTAAAATTTTTTCATCTTTAAAATTACCACTTTGCAATTTATTAGCTAAAGATAAAATCATATTTTTATTTACACTTGTTTTTTTTTCTACTTTTTTAAATAAACCATCGTTCATAAAACCTCCCATATAGTATATGAAATAATTTTATTTTCTACTTTAGTTTATTAATTTTTTTTGATAGTTCTTGTTGTCTTTTAGCAAATTCTTGGTTTTGCTTTAAAAATTTTTCACGATCAATCTCATTTTTTTTAAATCTTTCTTCCCATTTAGCAACTGCTTTTCTAATTCCTTCTTTTTCTTGTTCTAAATAATTAATCTGACTATTATTTTTATTAAAATTATTTTTAATTATCATTTTTTATATACTCAACTTTATAAAATAAAATTTGTAAAATTGAAATCCTTTCTATATATTTTTATTTATCATTATTTCTATTTTTGAATTTTAAAATAATAGGACTTCCTGTTAATTCAATATTTTCTCTTAATTTATTTTCAAGATAACGATAGTAAGAAAAATGAACTAGATTTTTATTATTGACATAAAAAACAAATTTTGGAGGTTTTATATCTTCTTCAGCTACATAATAAATTTTTAAACGTTTTCCTTTATAGGTTGGTGGTAAATTTAAATTATAAGCTTCATCAATAATTTCATTTAAAACACTGGTTTGAATACGTTTGGTAGTTGATTCATAAGCTTTTAAAACTTCTGGCATAATTAAAGATATTCTTTTTTTGTAAAGAGCCGTTACAAAAACAATATTAGCATACGGAATAAATTGAAACTCAGCTCGAATAAGTTTAATAAATTCTTTCTTTTTTTCTTCATTATTTTCATCATATTTATTAACAATGATAACAATTCCTTTTCCTTTTTCAAGTGCATAAGAGGCAATATGCTTATCATGTTCTTTAATACCGTCTATATAATCTATTATTAGTAAACAAACATCTGATCTGTCAATAGCTTTTAAACTGCGAAGCAAACTATATTTTTCAATATTTTCATAAATTTTACCACGTTTTCTAATCCCAGCTGTATCAATAATAACATACTCATCGCCTTCATACTTAAAAACTGTATCAACAGCATCACGAGTTGTTCCTGCAATACTAGAAACAATTAATTTTTCACTACCAAGAATAGCATTAACTAAACTACTTTTTCCAACATTTGGTCTTCCTATTAAAGAAAATTTAATTCGATTATCTTCAATATTTTCATATTTAGGAAAATCTTTAACTATTAAATCTAATAAATCATTAATACCCCGGTTATGTTCTGCACTTATTTCAATTACTTCTTGAAATCCTAATTCATAATAATCAAATTTATGAATTAAACTATCATTATTATCTATTTTATTAAAAACCAAAATAACTCTTTTTGAACTTTTATGAAGCATATTAGATAAATATTTATCATTAGCATTAATACTTTCTTTAGAATCTACCAAAAATAAAATAACATCAGCTTCATCAATAGCAATATTTACTTGAATTTCAATTAAATCATTAAAATTATCTTCACTTAAATCAATACCCCCAGTATCAATTAAATTAAATTTATAGTCTAAATAATTTATTTCTGTATAAATACGATCTCTTGTTACTCCAGGAGTATCTTCAATAATAGAGATTTTTTCTTTGGCAAGTTTATTAAAAAGAGTTGATTTACCAACATTTGGTCTTCCAACAATCGCAACAGTTTTAAGTTTCATAAATTTCCTCCAAACAATATTTTATAAATTTTAATTTCTTTAATCAATCTACTTGTATTTTTAAATTTATTACTTTTGAATTAATGAAAATCAACCAAAATTGATAAGAAAATTATATCAAATAGTTTTTTATTTTTCAACTAATACATTTGACTATCACGCTTAAATTTGCTAAAATTTCCTTGGTGATTAAATGTTTCAAGTATTGTTATTATGTGATCAATCTGTAATGGTAAGAGCTATTTATTTTTTTAAAACTTTTTTAAATATTTTAAGATTTAGTTTACCACTTATCTTAATTTTTATGTTAACAATTGATTTTTATAAAGGTATGATAATTGGTGAAAATGATGATAAACAACAAATAATTAAAAAGGTTGGTAATCGAGTTATTGCTTGTATAATTGTTTTTTTAGTTCCAACGATTGTTAATCTAACGATGTCTATTATCAATAAAGCTGGCTATGGTAATGGAAATTATTTTCAAGAATTTGCTAGTTGTTATGATGAAGCGAGCCTTGAACTTGTTAAAAAATTAGAATCTGAAGAAGATTTAAAATTATCAGAGATTGAAGAGCAAAAGCGTCAAGAAAGTATTATATTAGCTGCTGATTATCAAGCTAAAGAAGCTGCAAAAAAAGAAGAAAATCGTAAAGCATATCAAGATAGTCAAAGCGGTGTTAGTCCAAACGGGAGTTATTCTAGTAATTTAACTGATTTAAATAAACAAAATGGAGTTTATATTAAAAATGGAACCTTTTATAAACCAAGTGGGCCTTCAGGAAAAGGCTGTCCTGGTAGTAATGCAACATCAAAAGGATATAACAATTCTTATGGTTACAATAATTATTTTTATATAATGTTAACTAATTTAATTAAAGGAGCTAAAGATGCTGGCTATAATTTATCCATTAGTTCGCAAGGATGTAGATCATATAAAACCCAAGTTGAATATTATCAATCTATGGAAAAAGGAAGAGCAGCTAAACCTGGTAATTCAAGACATGGTTGGGGAATTGCATCCGATGTAACTTTTTATAAAAATGCTACAACTAAATGTGGTTCTAAACGAACGAGAAGTAATTGTCCAGGAATGGCCTGGGTTCACGATAATGCTTATAAATATGGTCTAAAATTTCCTTTACTAAATGCTAGTTATCGCGAAGATTGGCATATCGAACCAATTAATTTAAAAACTTATTAAGAGGTGAAAGATGAAAGAATTTATCCAAGAAAAGAAAAAAACTATTATCATCATTAGTATTTTTATAATACTAGCAATTATTCTAAAAATCATTTTAGGATCAGTAAAAACTAATAATACCTTAATCAATTCTTACATTAAAACTTTAACTTCTAAAGATATCAGTGAAAAATTAAAAGAAAATTTATCTTGTAATTTAGAAGAAGTTTTAAAGAAAAATCGAGTTCCTTATTTAAAACTATCTAATTCGACTTATAACAAAATTAATGATGAATTAATTCAAACATTTTTATTAAGAGCTTGTTATCAAAATGGTTATATTGATTATGAAGCAAGTTATAATGATGATATCCTATCAATTGCTTTAAATATAAGTTATGAAACAACTGATGATTTAGCTTATCTTGAATATAAAACTTATAATATTAATACCAAAAATCACACTCAATTAACAAATCAAGATATTTTAAATAAGTATCAATTAAGTGTAAATCAAGTTAATACTATTGTAAAAAACTATATGATAAAATACTATAATTATGAAAGAGAAAATGATTTACTTGATTTAGATATTAGTTTTAATGAATATTTAAATGATTTAAATTTTAAAGATATTACTTTAAGTAATATGAATTTATATATTGATAATAAAAAAGATTTATATATTTTTAAAGATTATGATTTAAGTTATGGTATGAGTATTGATGAAAAGTATCCTTATTTAACAATTAAGTTTAAATTAAAAAGTAGCTGAAACTACTTTTTTTAATACTTGAACTTTGATAATAAAAAATTTTTCTTAATTAAAATATAATTTTAACCTCATAATTATTTAAATTACTAAGTTAAAGTAGTTAATGTGTTTTACACTATCATCTTTTGATATTAAGAAATTTTTTAATTATTGACAGAATGTCTAACCATGTAAGTATCCATTTCTATTTTTTCAAATTGATAACCATTATTTTTACCATATTTGATAATATCTCTAAGGGCATCTTTGGTAGTTGTTTTAACATCATGCATTAAAATGACATTGGATTTATTTTTGGATAATCCTTTAATAACATTATTATAAACAGCATTACTAGTATTAGCACCACTAGCATCATTAGAATCAATATTCCAATCAAAATAATGATAACCTTTAGAAATAACCAATTTAGTTAAATTACTCATAATACCCCTTTGATAACTTCGACTAATTGTATTGCTACTTCCACCTGGAAATCTAATTATTTTACTTTGAACTCCAGTTATTTTATTTACTCTTTGGCTAACTTTATTTAAATCAGCAAAATAATTATCAATTGATGAATAAATATATTTATAATTATGACTAGCAGTATGTAAACCAATAGTATGACCTTCATTATAAATTCGCTTAATTAAATCATCAGGACCACTATTAGTAACAAAGAAGGTGGCTTTAACATTTTCTTCTTTTAAAATATCTAAAATTAAATCAGTAGTACCACGCTTAGGACCATCATCAAAAGTTAAATAAACTGCCCCTTTATGAATAACCCCTTGATTATATAAAGAACTTGTTACTACAACTTCTCTAATAACACTAGTCGTATTTTGACTATTATCAGAAACAGTATATTTAATTTGATAAGTTCCTGGCTTATTCAATACTTGTCCTTCAACGATTACTTTACTGGTTAAATCAAAATCACAATTATCACTAGCACTATAACCTGGTTCCGTATAGACTTCACCGACGGTTAAGTAAATCTTTTTTTCACCTTTAAGAATTAGTTCTGGATTTTTATCATCTAATCTCATTAAATTAATTTTTTTAGTGCTAATATTACCTGATGAGTCCACAACTTGAAAACTTACATAATCATTTTCTTCTACAATCTTAGCTTTTGAGGTTAAATCACCATCATAAGCATCAAAAATCTGATATTTTATACTATCAAGACTAGCATTTGGACAAATTTTAAGATTATTATTAACTATAATAACTGGTTTTTCTTGATCAACAATTACTACTTTTCTTTTCTTTTTCAAAGTAAGAAATCCCAATTTTGTTTTATATAATACATCATAACTACCAACTTTACCATTTTGAATAGTACTATTTATATCAACCTTCGTATTAATTTTAAAACTTAATATTTTAACATCATAACCCGGTTCTTGATATTTATCTTGATAATTTAAAACTATTTCTGTTTCTCCTTTTAAAGTTAATCTTGGAAAGAACAAAACTATCAAAATAACTAAACTAACTAGTAAAAATATCATTAACAAACAAATTTTTCTTCGATCTTGATAATTTGTTTTTCTTACTCGCGTATCATCTTTTTTATTCTTATTATTTTCATTATTTTTAATTCTTTTTTTTATTTTACTATTTTTAATAGGAATCATATCATGTTCTTCTAATCTATTATTAATATTTAAATCCTTTTTTATATTCATAATTCACCTTAAAATTTAATTAATTAGAAAAATCTTGATTTATTTTGTTAAAAATCTTAACTAAAAAATTAGCAACTTTAACGGAACTTTTTTCTAAAAATTCTTCATAAGTTAAAGTATTATTAGATCCTGGAAGATCCGAAATACTTCTTATAATTAAAAACGGAATATGATTTAAAAAACAAACTTGAGCAATACTAGCACCTTCCATTTCAACACATAGGGCTTTAAATTTTTGATTAATTTTTAAGCTCATATTTAGATCAGTACAAAAAATATCTCCAGAGGCTATTACTCCTATTTTATAACTATCATCTGTTATTAAACTTTGAGCTACAGAAACTAAATAAGGATCACTTTCAATAAAAATTCCAACTTTAGGAATATAACCTTTTTCATGATTAAAAGCTGTAATATCAAAATCATGTTGAACTAACTTATCACCAATTACAACATCTAAAACTTTTAAATTTTCTTTAATACCACCAGCAACTCCAATATTAAATATAAAGTCAACTTGCATATTATCAATTAATATTTGGGAACATCGAGCTGCATTTACTTTTCCAATTCCACTTTCAACCAAAACACATTTCATGTTTCCGATTAAACCCTCATAAAATTTTAATTCAAAGATTTCATATTCAGTTTCTAATTGTAAACACTTTTTTAAAGCTATTAATTCTTCTTCCATAGCAAAGATAATTCCTACTTTTTTCATAATTACCTCAACTTCTTAATGAGACAATTATATCACAGTCATTTAAAGATGTAAATTAATAATGGAGCTTATTTAATTGAATTTTTTTTAATATTATTTATAGAAAAAACTTAGAAATTTCCATTATTTCTAAGTTTTAAAATTCAAAAAAAACTCTATTTAAGAGATTTAATCAATATATGGCGGAGCAGGAGGGATTTGAACCCTCGCACCAGTTTAACCCGATCTACTCCCTTAGCAGGGGAGCCTCTTCAGCCTCTTGAGTACTACTCCAAATGACTAAATATATGATAGCAAATGTTTTTAGTCTTGTCAATTTAAATTGTTGTTTTTGACAATTTTTTTGTAAACTATTTGTTACTATTCAAAGCCTAGTATACTAATAAATACCGAAGTTAACATATAATGTATTTAAAAAGAAAAAATAGCTGTGTATAGTAACAACTATTTAATTAGTATTTAGAACTATTTAAATTACGATTAATAAATAATTAATAAAACAATTAAAATTTTATACTATTATAAGAGATAGAGTAATAGTACACAATATTAAATTGAAAGGTAAAGTAGTATTACCCAATATTTAGTTGAGCAATGTAAATATTTGCATTTAAATAGTTCTAAATACCAACTAATGTTGGCATTTACTAATCATCAGAAGATAGCTCCATTCCATCATTTTCTTTAGCTGATGATAGAAACGTTATTCTTTCAGCAACAACTGCTGTTACTTTTCTTTTAGTACCATCTTCTTTTTCGTAAGTATCAACTTGTATGCGGCCTCTAATTCCTAATAAATCTCCTTTGGTACAATAAGTACTAACATTTTTAGCAAAATTATTCCATAAAACACAATCTACAAAATCAGTATGATAACTTCCATCAGAACCTTTAAATTGTCTATTAACTGCTAAAGTAATATTCGATACTTTACTTCCATTTTCTGTTTCTAATATTTCTGGATCTTTTACTAATCTTCCAACTAACATAACATTATTAATCAAAGAAACTCCTCCTTTCAAGAACCAATATAAAGAAATTATTTAAAGAAAGCAAAAGTGAAAATTATATTTCAAATATTTAAAAATATTTGAAAATCAATATTTTTTTCTAAAAACAATTTATTAAATTACGAAGAAAAAAATCTCTAATTATTAAATTCCGAGATTTTTTAATTTACACAAATTTGACATTATAAATTTTTTTTAATTAATTGATTTAACTCAACTGCATACTCAACTGGCAATTCTTTCTTAAATTCGGATGTAAATCCTAAAATTATTAATTCCATAGCTTTTTCTCGAGATAATCCCCTACTCATCAAATATCTTAAATTATCTTCACTTATTTTAGAAACAGTTGCTTCATGAAAAACTTTACTAGAATTATTTTGATTAATATTAATTGGAACTGTATCGCTTTTACTTTTATTATCAAGAATTAAAGTATCACATTTTAAACTAGCTTCGCTATTAACTGCTTTTTTAGTAATATGAATTTTACCTCGATAAGTAGCATTTCCACCATTTAAAGCAATACTTTTAGAGATAATTTTACTTTTGGTATTTTTGCCAAGATGAATCATTCTACTTCCTGTATCTTGACTTTGCCCACTAGTAGCAACACTTATAGTAATACAAGTACCTTGTGAATTGTCACCTTTTAATATACAAGCTGGATATTTCATCGTATTTAAACTACCAATATTACCATCAATCCACTCCATTACTCCATTATCTAAAACTAAAGCTCGTTTAGTAACTAAATTATTAACATTATTAGCCCAGTTTTGAATTGTTGAATAACGACAATGACTATTTTTCCCAACGAAAATTTCAACAACAGCAGCATGTAAACTAGAATCACTATAAGTAGGAGCTGTACAACCTTCAATATAATGTAAATCACTATTATCATCAACAATAATTAAAGTTCTTTCAAATTGACCCATTTGTTTACTATTAATACGAAAATAGCTTTGAAGTGGTCTTTCTAACTTCGTATTTTTAGGAATATAAATAAAACTTCCCCCTGAAAAAACACAAGAATTTAAAGCAGCAAACTTATTATCATAATTAGAAACTAAAGTTCCCAAATATTTTCTTACTAAATTAGGATACCTTCTAATTGCATCATCAATTGATGTAAAAATAACTTTCTTATCTTCTACTTCCTTTAACATATTATGATATATTACTTCACTTTCATATTGAATGCCAATACCATCTAAATTCTTTTCACTTTCAATAACCCCTAAATCTTTAAATTCATTTTGAATATCTAAAGAAACATCTTTCCAAGTATTTTTTATCTCATCTTGCAAAGTCTTATAATAAATAATCTTATCATAATCAATATCATATTTTGGTCCAAAAAAAGGATCTTTTAATTTTTTAAATATTTCATAACTTTTTAAACGATAATTATAAAAATAATTATCTTCTTTTTTTAATTTAGAAATAGTTTTAATATTTTCTAAATTTAAACCTCTAATTTCGATTTTAATCACCTTGTTTCTTTTTAAAAATACGTCTTTTATATTTTTTTAACATAGCTTCTGTTATTAAATAATCTAATAAATATGAACCAATTAACAAAACTAATAAAGTTAAAAAAATTGTTGCTATTAAATTAATAATATTATTATCAAAAATATTTAAAATATTAACAAAACTAAGATTATAAAAAGCTATAATATCTATTAAAGTAAAAATAATTGTAAATAATAAAGCTTCTTTTAAATAAATATTTTTTCTTCGCTTCCGATCAAATTTAGTAAAAGTTATTGGCAAAATTTTACCAGTTAAACTTTTCATTATAAGATTATTCTCTATTTTTTCAATAGTATTATTTTCAATAATAAAAGTTTTTTCTTTCTTTTTTAATGAAAAATTATTTAAATTTTTATTTTTTTTATTTTCTTTATTTATTTCTTTTTTGTCTTGATGTTTGATTTTATTTACTTTACTAAATATTTTTTTTATTTTCAAAATTAAAGTTTTTATGATTTTTTTAAAACAATTATAAATTTTTTTTAAAATCTTTTTAAGATTAATTAAAAAACTTAAAATGATCAATTTAACTTTTTCAAGAAAAACTTTAATTTTTTTGTAATCTTTCTTTTTAGTTTTTAAGTTAGTATCTTTTATTTTAGTTTCTCTTTTAGCTTTTTTAATTTCTTGTTTTTTTATTTTTTTTGTTTTTTCTTGTTTGATATTTATTTGTTTTTTAGCTTGAAGTTTTTGATAGTTATTTTTTCTCTTAGGCGTATTTGTTTTAGGAGTATTGTCAACTTTAATTTTATTAGTTGTTTGTTTTTTAGAACTTTTACTTATTGGTTTAGTTGTAACTTCTTCTTTAATATTTTTACTATTTTTTCCTTTTTTATGTTGGTTATTATTAGTATTTAATTTGTTTTTTTTTTTTTTATTTTGACTTTCTTTCATATTTGACATCATATCACTCCTAACAAGCTTTATTATATAAAAAAAAATAATAATTGACAAGTAAATTAAACAATGTTAAAATTAAATTGTTTAGAGCTTATTAGAGTTCTAAACAAACATTTTTTGTTTTCGTAAAGGAAATTTTTTCTTTACATTTCTTTTTATTTGTTTAAGATTAAATTCTTAAATAAATAATCCTTAAAATAAGTTAAGTATAATGTTTGTATTAATTTACAAATATTATACAGGGACATAATTCAGTGGTAGAATGACGGTCTCCAAAACCGTTCACGAGGGTTCAAGTCCTTCTGTCCCTGCCATATGTAAATAAACTCCAACGAAAGGTTTGAGTTTTATAAAATAATTACAATAGTAAAAGGAATTGATGAAAAATGGATAAAATTAATAGTACAAATGAAAGTATGTACCGTGTTGCAGCCACTGTATTTACTGATGTACATCATGG
>CALVPE010000001.1 GCA_944350485.1 uncultured Bacilli bacterium | reverse complement strand
TACTAGGATTAATATCAATTGAAACATAACTAACAGGATTATTATAATATATATAACAACTAATTATAACTAATACAAAAGCTATTAATACTACTATTAAAGAATTTTTCATAATTTTATTTATCTCCTTCCTTTTATTAATAAACAAAATATATTTTTTTGTTTATTATTTTTTTTACAAATTTCTATATTAAATTTATACTATCTATCAATTTTACAACATTATCTGCAATTGTCTATATTTTATATTTAAATTTATAATAGAATCACAGAACCACTTTTTTAGTCTATTAACTATCATTACTTCTTAAGTTTATAATATTAAATTTATCATTAAAATGTATATAACTTATTTATTTTTTAACCAAACATAACATTATTTATATCAATATTATACCTTTATTTAAGCTTGATAAGTATTTTTTAATATTTTTTTAAACTCTTCAATAATAGGTGTTATATTAGCACAACTCATAAAACAGATTACTTCATCTTGATATTCTAATAATTTAGAAATAGTTTCTTTACTTAACTTTTCTCCATGTTCAAGTTTATTAATAATGCTATCACTTGTAATATTAGGATAATCTTTAGGATCTTCACGATCACATTTAATATCAAAAACAAAGGCATAATCAAATTCATTTAAAACTTTGCTAAAATCATTTAAGAAATTTTTTGTTCTTGAATAAGTATTAGGCATGAAAACACCTATTATTTTTTTATTTGGATATTTTTGCTTAGCACTATCTAAAACAGATTTTAATTCGGTTGGATGATGGGCATAATCATCAATAATAACTGTTTTATCAATAATAAATTCATTAAAACGACGGATTGCCCCATTAAAATTATTTAAATTTTCTTTAATTATTTCTTTTGGAACTTTATATAAAATAGATGTCATAATACAAGCTAAACTATCTAAAACCATATGTTTTCCAAAAACTTTTAAATCATAATGATCAAAGAATTTTCCTTGATAATAAACATCAAAACTACTTGTCTCATTATTTAAATCTAAATTTTTAGCAACTAAATCATTATTATTATCAAAACCATAATAATAAGCTTTTTTGTCTAATTTTAATTTTTTTGTATTACTATCTTCTCCACACAGAATTAAATTACTAGCTCTATTTGCTAAAATATTAAAATTATTTATGATATCATCAATATCTTTATAACACTCAGTATGTTCAAGTTCAATATTTGTTATAATTAAAGTTTTAGGATAATAACTTAAAAAATGTTTATTATATTCACATGACTCTAAAACAAATAATTTATTATTTATATTACCATGTCCTCTTCCATCTCCAACAAAATAATTACAACCTAAATAATTATCTAAAACACTTGCTGTCATTAAACTAGTTGTTGTTTTTCCATGAGTTCCACTTATAGAAATAGTTTCATATTGTTTAGTTAAACTTCCTATTAAATCTTGATATTTAATCATTTTTAAATTTAATCCTTGAAGTCTTTTTATTTCCTTATGATTAGAACTAATTGCATTTGAATAACAAACTATAAAATCGGAACTTGGTTTAAAACTATCATCATGATAAACTTTAATATTTCTTATTTGTAATCCTTTCATTGTAAATTTTTCTTCTAAACTATCATCATAACCAACAACAATATTTCCTAAATCAAATAAAAGGCTTGCTAAAGCGCTCATACCTGATCCTTTTACACCAATTAAATAATATTTCATAAAATCTCCTTTATTTGCTTATTATAGCATATTTTTTTGATTAAAATAAATTCTTAAATACATCTTTCTTTTTTTTTATTTTAAGTTATAATATTAAACGTGATTTAAATGAAAAAAAATATTTTAAAAAGTTGTAATTTATGTCCTCGTAATTGCTTAGTTAATCGTTATCAAAAAATTGGTTTTTGCAGGCAAACTAATCAAATTAGAATTGCTAAAGCTTGTCTTACTTATTTCGAAGAACCTTGTATATCAAATAATAATGGCTCTGGAACAATCTTTTTTTCTGGTTGTAATATGGAGTGTTGTTTTTGTCAAAATATTAAAATTTCAAAAGATAATTTTGGCAGAACAATCTCAATTAAAAGATTAGCTGAAATTATGTTAAAACTACAAGATAAAGGTGCTCTTAATATTAATTTAGTAACACCTACACCTCATGTTATTAATATTATAAAAGCATTAAAAATTGCTAAAAAAAACGGTCTTCATATTCCAATTATTTACAATACTTCTGGTTATGAAAATCTTGAAACTATTAAAATGTTAGATGGTTTAATTGATGTTTATTTGCCTGATTTAAAATATTATGATAATCAATATGCTCTTAAATATTCAAAAGCTTTTAATTATTTTAAAATAACTTCTCTTGCTATTTCTGAAATGTATAGACAAACTGGTTCTATCAAATTTGATCAAAATGGAAATATTTTAAAAGGAGTTATTGTTCGTCATTTAATGTTACCAACTTTAAAAGAAGATACTAAAAAAATATTATCTTATTTATATAAAACTTATCAAGATAATATTTATCTTAGTTTAATGAATCAATATACAGTTATGCCAAACCTAAAATATAAAGAATTAAAAAATCAAATTAAAGAAAAAGAATATAATGAAGTAATTGAATATGCTTTATCTTTAGGAATAACTAATTGTTATTGTCAATTAGAAAAAACTAATTCAAAAAAATATATTCCTGATTTTAATTTAGAAGGAATTAAATAATTTATGAGATAAATTAGAAACAAAAAAAGTTGCTATTAATAAATAAACATAAATATTTTTAATAAAGATTGCTAGATTAAAATATACATATTTAAAACTAATAATTTTAATATGTTTCTCTTCCGGTTAATAATTCTTAAAGCAATAAATTCTAAAGAATTAAAATACCTAAAAAATCAAGTTAGTAATCTTAAAACTGCAAATAAAGTATTAATATTATCTTGACTAAAAAAGTTGTATTTATTTTTTATAAATTAAGGAGTGATGAAATTTTGTTCATCACTTTTAAATTGCAAAAAAAATAGACATGGCAACACCCTTTATTTTTTGTTTAAATTTATTTTATCGGTGATATACTTGCCATGTCTATAGATAATAGTATATTAAAAATTTTAAATATGGAACACGAAATTTTTATAGAGAAAAGAAAAATTAAAGGTAAAAGAAGTTTAGTATATAAAGAATATTTAAAAAATAATTTTAAATATTGTCTATAACAGTAATAGCATTTAGACTATCATAAGCTTTTATAATACAAAATTTAAACTTAAAGTACAAGTAAGTAATATCATCAAATATTTAATTATTTTTTTCATAACACATCTTAATAAATTATAACACATAAAAACTCTCACTTTTTAAAATATAACATAGCAATTTAAATAAATTATATTTTTTGCTAAATTTCCGAAAATAAAACTCTTTCTACAAATTTTTGTTATTTGTTTCAATTATCGGTTAAAAACAGTTGAAATTTAACAATTTAGTTAAATTTATTATAAATTATATTAACAATCTAAATTTAATTTTATAAAATAAAAACAAACTTAACAGTTTGTCAAAAAATATTTTAATTATTTAATCTAATAGCAATTATCTCATCTTTAACTTCAAAAATAACTTTTTGAATATCTGTTGAAGCAAAAACACTATTAGCTAAAGTATAAGTTACACTTTCTAAATTAAGATCATTTAAAGAATTAAAAGTAATTGTTAATATATCATCATCTAAACTATAATCTTTAATATCAGTTTTATAACTTAAATAACTTTTTAAATTTGTATTTCCAAGATAACTACCTTTTAAAGAATCAATAATAATTTTAATTTTATCATCTTTACTATTAACATATCTTGTAACTGGAACATAATAATCTATACTATTAGCATTAAAAACATAATATAAAACTACTTTAGTTGTATCTTTCAAACTAGTAATATCAAAAGTTTTATTGATACCTATTTCTTTATTTAATAAATCTGGTAAACTAATATTACTTTTTTCTAATTTTTTTAAATTTTTACCATCTATTTTAATTTGAATATTTTTAATATCTTTTATTTCAAGTAAACTATAAACAATACTTTCAATAACTTTTTCTTCTAAATTTTTACTAACATTTAATAAATCTTTTGAAAAATCAATAATAATAGTTTGATTATTATAATCAATTTTATTTATCTTTGTATTACTAGGAATTAATCCTTTTAAATTATTATATTTTTTATTATTAACTGATAAATTATTAAGTATTTCAAGTGCCATATTACTAACACTATCTGGTTTTAGATAACAATCTACTTTAACTAAATAGTTATCATCATTTAGTAAATAAAGATGCGTTGTATTTAAATTAGCTACATATTCTACTTCTTCTAAATTATTAATATTTTTTGGAGTTATTAAATCTAAAGAAAAAGAAATTAGCATTAAAAATAATACTAAAGTTGTTAAACTAATTCTTTTTAAAGCCTTTTGTCTTAACATAATTCACCTAATTAAAGATATGAAAAAACGTACTTTTTTAGTACGTTTAAAGTGATATTTCATTTAATTTTAAAAGTTCAACAACAGCAGCTGCCCTTCCTTTAACTCCTAATTTTTGCATTGTATTAGAAATATGATTTCGAACAGTTTTTTCACTTATATTTAAAATAGTTGCTATTTCTTTTGTGGTTTTATTTTTAATTAGTAAATTAAATACCTCTTTTTCTCGAATTGTTAATATATTTTTCATAAACGCTCCTAAAATAGTATATGTAGGAACTTTTATTTTGTAAATTATTCTTTGAAACTAACGGAGATATATTTTTTAGTATCAAACTCTTCTTGTAAGCTTTTCATAATATTAACAGCTAAAGTTTTATCATGATTACCACTATTAATCACGACTTCTATGATATCACCATCTAATTTCACAAAACTATTCATTTTAAATTCATCCTTGATTTTTTTTTCTAAAGTTTCTTCCAAAGAGGCAATACTTGATAAATATCTTAAATCTTCATAAACTTCATTTTTTTCATCAACAGTTAAGTTGTTATCGCTTAATTTATCTTGTAATTCATTAAGTAAAAGATTTCTTTCATTATCAAGTTCAACACGCATACTAGTAATTAATTCACTTTGTTTAATAGTTGTGGTACTTTCATTATCTTTATTATTAGAAGTTTTGGTTGTATCATGATAATTACTATTGTTTGTTAATAATAATTCATTTGGCATAGTAATATAATAGACACTTAAAACAAGTGCCAAGCTTGTTAAAGTTAAAAACCATATTCCTTGTTTATTAATCATAGGCCCTCCTAATTCATTATATTTAGAAATTTTTAAAATATAACTTTTGATTATAAACAATTAATTCATGTTGAGCACGTGTCACAGCTACATAAAATAAATACTTTTCACTTTCTAAATAATGATTATCTAAATTTGTATAAACAATTACAAAATCAAATTCTAAACCTTTAGCTAAATAAGAAGGAATAATTACTAAATTAGAATTTTTTATAGTATTAGGATCTAACATATTAGAAATTGAAAATTTATCTTTTAACAAATTATATAAATTATTTGTTTCTAAATCATTTTTTATGAATAAGAGTTTTCTAACTCCCTTTTTTCATTCATTTTACCTCCTAATAATAAAATAAATGATCTTTTAAAACTGCTTCTAAATGTTACTGATTATAAATAATTTGTCAAGTTATTAAAAATCAAATTTAGAGAAATTAACTCTAAAATATTAGCAATTTTTTCAAATAATTTTATTATTTAATTAAGCTTGTTTTGATTTTAGAATATCTTTTTTAGTATTTAAAAAATCAATTAGAAAAGGGTTATTTGTACAAACATCAAAGAAAATAGAATCTATTTTTAAAACATCAACCAAAAAATATGCACTTATAGCTTTGCTTGTAAAATAAGTATTTTCAATTAAGCCTAATTTTAAAATTAAAATAGTAATTGTTAAAGCATCATACTTAACAACCAATTTACCTACTTCTTGATCTTTTAAAATATTTATTAATTGCTGATAAACATAATTATTTATTTTATCAGGAGAAATTTCCTTAACTTCTTTATTAAATTCAAATAATCTTTTTTCAACAAAATTTAATATTTCTAAATTATTTTTATAAATCAATTGATATATTTCATCATAAGTTAAAGTCTTCAAAATTTCATCAATTTTCTTTTTAGGATAATTACTAAAATAAACATAAATATCTAATTTTGTTTCTTTTTCTACATAAATTTTTCCTTGTTTTTTATGTTGTAAATTAGGATTATTTAGTTTATTTTTTATATAATTTAACTCTGATCGAATAATATTTGAAATAGTCATTTTAGAAACATTAAGTTCGGCTGCTATTTCCGATTGTGTTTTATTTTCGAAGTAATATAACCAGATTATTTTTTTTGCATAAGTTGGTAAAGAATTAAGAATTTTTTTTAAGACAGCTAGTTTTTCACCTCTAATAAAATTATCTAATGGATTTAATTTAGGATCTTTAGTATCTTTTAAATCTTCAAAATTAGTTTCAAAAAATCTTTTTTGATAATTTATTTCTTTTTTTAAAAAACGATCACAAGAATTTTTTAAAGAGAATTTAAAATAATTAAAAAAAGTATTTTTACTTTCTAAACAATAAGACTCGATACATTTAACTAAAGTTAATATTCCAACCGAAATTAAATCATCATGATATAGTGTCAGTTCTTTATAATTATCTTTCACAAATTTAACAATAAAATTATAATAATTTTCAATAATAATTTTCTTATTTTCTTTTTTTCCATTTTTATAATCAATTAAATATTGTTTTATTGCTGAAGAACTTAACATTTCAGATAAATTATTAAATTCCATAATATCCCCCTTTAAAGCCAGCTTATTTTACCACAATTATTTAAATTTGTAAATAAACATAAAAATTATAAAAGTATAATGTATTTAAATGGACTTTTTTTTAGAAATTTAGTAAAATAATAATGGTGATAGAAAGATGAATAAGATAGTTGATAAAATTAAAAAGGTTTTACTATTTGGATTTCTTTTTATATTGTTTTTATATAAAGATCTTTGCTTTTTAATACCTTTAGCCTTATTAAAAATTGATTATGATAAATTAAGTTATAAAACTCAATTATTATTGTCACTTGCTTCATCTATTGTTCTTATCTTAATTTTAGTATTAATTTATCATAAATATTTAAAAGAAAAATTAATTGATTATAAAAAGAATTTTAAAAATTATTTTGATTTAGGAATGAAATATTGGTTTTTAGGTTTAATTGGCATGTGTTTTTTTAATGTTACAATTGCTATTTTTTCGCCTATTAAAGAGGCAAATAATGAAGTTTTAGTTCAACAAATGTTAAATCAAGCTCCGCTTTTAAGTTTTATAAGTGCAACTTTTTTAGCTCCTTTTCAAGAAGAAATGTTATTTCGAAAATGTTTAGGTGATATTTTTAAAAATAAAACTTTAAAAATAATTATGTGTGGTTTAATATTTGGTCTTTTACATGTTGTTTTTAGTTTAAAAACTCCTTGGGATTTACTTTATGTAATTCCCTATGGTTTATTAGGTGCTTCATTTGCTATCATGATAACTAAAAAAGACAATATCTTTATTCCAATTACTTTCCATATGTTACACAATGGTCTTTTAACTTTATTATCTATTCTTCCAATGGTGCTTAAATGAAAACTAGAACTGAAAAAAATAAAGAAATTCAAAATAAAATAACTAAAGAAAAATATCAAAAAAAAATGAGAATAATTATTAAAGTCTTTAGTATTATTTTTATATTTTGCTTTAGTATTATAACTTATGGTATTTTTATAGGTGCAAAATCCATAGTTATTAATGAAAAAAAAATTACGAGTAACTTAATTCCAATTAATTTTCATGGCCTTAAACTAGTTCATTTTTCTGATTTATTGTATGATAGTTTAAATCAAACTGATTTAAAAAATATTCAAACAAAAATTAATAAATTAAAACCTGATATCTTAGTATTCACTGGTGATATTCAAAAAAAAGATTATGAACTTACAAAAAATGATATTGAACTTTTAAATAATTTCTTTCAAGGGCTTCATAGTAGTATTAAAAAATATGCTATTAAAGGAAATCAAGATACAGATATTTTTCAAGTTATCATGGAAAATAGTAATTTTACCATTTTAAATAATCAAGAAGATTTACTTTATTATCAAGACTTAACTCCACTTAAAATAGTTGGATTTGATAGTAATAAACTAAGTTTTGATAATATTAAAGATGAAAACTATTATACAATTTGTTTAATTCACAATCCTGATAAAATAGATTTAATTAAAACTAAATGTCATTTAACTTTAGCAGGTGATACTTTAGGTGGCGAAATAAAAATACCTTTTATAAAAGGACTATTTACTAATCACAAATATAATAAAGAATATTATAAACTTCATGATAACCAAATCTATATTTCAAATGGTCTTGGCAATAACTATAAAATTAGATTATTCAATAGACCAAGTATTAATTTATATCGATTAACAAGTTATTAAACTTGTTTTTTATTTAATATATTTTATTATAAAAGTTGTTCCTTCTCTTAATTTTGATTCAACATTTATATAACCATGACTATGTTCAATAATTGTTTTAGCAAGAGCTAATCCTATTCCTACACTATCACTACTAGCATTTTTACCTTTATAAAATCTTTCAAATAAATGTTTAAGATCTTCTTCTTTAATTCCTATTCCATAATCACGAATTATAATCTTACTATATAAACGATTTTCTTCATAAGTAACTTCAATTTTAGAATTTTGATAAGAATACTCAATACAATTTTTTAAAATATTGGTTAAAGCCTCAACTTGCCATTTAAAATCTCCTTTTAACTGAGTCTTTTTTTTACCAAAAACTATAAATTCAATATTTTTAAGTTCTGCTAACATCAAAACATTTTTAATACTTTCACTTATTAAATTAAATAAATAAAACTTCTCTTCTTTAAAAGTAATCGTATTAGCATCAAATTTAGCTAATTTTAATAAACAAGTTACTAAAAAATTAATATTTAAAACTAACCTTTTTATATCTTTAATAAATACTTTTTTCGTTTTGACATCTGCTTCAGTTTGTAAATTATCAAGCATTAAGGTAATTGATGTTAAAGGTGTTTTTAACTGATGTGATAAATCTTCTAAAGATGTTTTTAAAAGTAATTTATCTTTTTCGTTTAAAAGAGCTTTTTCTCTTAACATAATTGTAATTTTTCCAATTTCATTTTTTAAAGATGATAAATAATCTTCAGTATTATCTTCTATTTTTAAAGTATAATTACCTTGATTAATCTCTTTTAAATATGTAGTTATTTCTTTTAAATCATGATTACGTCTTTTAATATAAATTAAATAATTAAAAAATATTATGAAAGCAAATCCAAATATTAAAAAAATATTTAGAAAAAGACTAAATTTAATTAATTTAGAATTTTTTAAAACATAACTATTATTTAAATTAATTCCATATTCTTTTAAAATACTAGAATCTATCTCTTCTGAATTATTTAATAAATCAACTATTTCTTTTTTAGTTATATGAGGATATTTTTCAACTATTGTAGCAATTATTTGATTTAAAAAATAGTTATTATTATAGTCATATTTTTGATATATTTTTAAATTCAAAAAACTAAAAATACCAAGAAAAAAAATAATAAAAATAATATTAGTTAGAAAAAAACTTTTATAATTTTTATTTTGTATCAACACGATAACCTACTCCTTTAATAGTTTTAATTATATCAGTATCTAATTTTTCTCTAATCCTTTTAATATAAACAGTAACTGTATTATCATATACATCATTACCAGTTAAATCAAAAATTTTATCAATAATCTTATCTCTTGTAATAACTTTATTTGGATTAGAAAGTAACAAATATAAAATTTGATATTCTAAACTTGTTAATGATATTTCTTGATTATCTTTTAAAATAATCATTTTATCTAAATCTATTTTAATATTAGCAAGAGTAATAATATTTTTTTTCGATAAAATTTTTTTTATTCTAGCAAGTAATTCTCCAGATAAAAAAGGTTTCGTTAAATAATCATCAATTCCTAAATTAAAAGCTTCCACAATATCTTCTTCTAAATCTTTAGCAGTTAAAAAAATTGATGGTATTTGATAATTTTCTTTAATAATTTTAAATAAATCAACCCCATTTCCATCTGGCAAAGAAATATCTAAAATAGTTAAATCAAAATTTTCTTGTTTTAAAACTTTTAAAGCATCTTTATAAGTATTAACCGAGATTACTTCATAATTATTTTGTTTTAAAATATTTTCTAATCCTTTAATAATATCTAAATTATCTTCAACTAAAAATATTTTCATACTAGCTCCTTGATAGTATTATACTAAATTAATAAAGAAAAATCTATGAAATTAAAAAATATTAAACTTTAAAAAACAACTTAAAAAAACTACTAAATTAATAAATTGAATTAATATTTTAGCAGTTTTATTTATAATATTTTATAGTAATTAATAGTAATTTGAAATTAGATACATTCTAAATTTTTTCTAAAAA